>JAAFHM010000346.1:2449-5454 GCA_013298375.1 Ignavibacteria bacterium
TGCAAATCGTTGGAGATTTCGTCAATGAGGGCAATGCCGTTTTCTGCCGATAGTACATGAGCGATTATTGCGAATACACGCCGAATACCATCACCCATAATAGCCATAGGAACAAGACGCGATAGACCAATATCGAAGTAGATAACGCCTTGCGAACCAAGCCGAATTTCCACAATAGACCTGTCAATTTCTGCTAAGACTTTAATCACTTCGCCTTCTTGTTTATTCTTAATTATTCTATCAAGCATTTCATCTAGTTGTTCAATGAGATTTTTCGGATGCAGATATGAAAGCGGAAATAAAACATCAGGTTCTGATACTTCGGACTGTGAAAGAGTGTAGGAATAATCTTGTTTTTGCAAAGAATTATCAATTCGAGTTTGTGTAATTCTTATATCACCAAGTTTGTTTTCTGAGTTACTTTTTCCATTTGTAGTAGGTACTGGCTTCATGATTACTTGATTCTGGCAACCATCCGAGTAATGTGCAATTATTGATAAAACGCTGCTCATATCCAGATTCCGAAACAATAATTTCAATTCTTCCGTTGTAAATTGAGATATATCTCGAAAAAAATTTTGTGAATATGCACCATTCCCTAAACACACCGCCTCCAACACCGACGTTTTCCCGCTATTATTCTTCCCCACAAACACATTCACCTGCCCAAAATCACTGATTTCCAGCGATTTGATGCCGCGAAAATTCTGAATGTTGATTGATGTAAAAGCCATGATTGTTCCTTGATTGAAGGGTTATTTACCTTGTATACAGCCTAAAGACGACGTTTCCAAATACTGCCGGAACTGCTCGCGCTTTGCAACAACCTCATTATGCGTAAGGTCGGTGTGAATAAAAACGACGGAAGAGCGCGTTAAATCTTGTTTCGTGAGTTCTGTCTCTTGCTTGAGCGAATAGGGAATGCGCCATGCCGCAAGGTCTTCCATGAGTTTTTCCGATTCTGCTTTTGTGCCGCCATCATCAGTGTAAATGTTGATGAACCGCCCGCGAAGCCTCTTACAATCACGCTCCAGCCAATGCGTGAATTTTTCCGTTTGCCCATAAAGCGCATCAAACAACCACACCTCACGCACACCCACACCGCCCCGAAGCAGCATAAATGCTATTGCTCGGTACGCTCCGCTATGCCCTGATAAAATCACGTTTCCAAGCCGCGACTTGATGTTTTTTGTGCGTTGCAAGGTTTCAAGTATTTCCGCAAGTAATCGCTGCAAGCCGCATGAGTCCTCAAGTTTCCCGCCAAAAGAATCGGGCGCAAATTTCGGTCCTTCGGGGAACACGAATACCGCATTTTTGCCACTTTCGGCGAACTGCTCGGCAAGGCGGAACTTTGCTGTTGCCGTGTCAATGCTGTTGCCCCACCCATGCAAATATACGACAATATCCACTGTTTTGCTAGATTTGAAGCCCTTTGGGAGGAATATCATTACGCTGCTGTCGCGGTAATGCTGCTCGGCAGGATAGGATTTACCGTCGTAAGTGTGTCCTGCGCTGCGTTTGGGATGAGGAAAGGGTGCAGATTTCATGCCGATTGTTATGCGCTCACCAATCACCGTTCCTGTGGTAGAGCGCATCACAAGCCATTCTTGACCAAAGAGGATTTGTGGCAGCACACAAAAAAGGAGAATAGTGAAAAGGTGCGCTAATGGTTTTGCGGTGAACATAGACAACAGAAAGAAATCATGAAAACGGTGATTTTATGCGGGCGGCAAAGGAACTCGGATAGCGTCGGCATCGTACATCATCACGGGTAAGCCCAAATTGTAGTCTTCATCCCAATCGGAATACTGACGCAAAATGCCTAATGGTGAGGTTTGGCGGAGCATTGCGCTGTACCATTCGCGGTATTTTCTATCTTTTTTATGTGCTGCTTCTGCCATCGCGGGGAATCGTGTGAGAAATTTTCGGGCGAGTTCTTCCGGTGCATCCTCTGTGGCATCATCCCAGCCGAAATACTGTGTTTCTTGTGCTGTGGTATAACGGGCTTTTTGGGGGAACTTATCTACACCGATTTCAACGCGCCAATGAATACCGGAGGATGACAAACCCGCATAAATTCTCATTTTTCCGTACCCCATCGTGTGCAGAATGCCGACCATTTCCAGCACATTTCGTGCCATGCGAAAACTTCTGTATTCTGCGGAATCAGTGTTCATCGGCATTACTCAAGAATTAGGGGGCAACTGTTTTTTTGCCGAGCCGGATTCTATGCGCTGCAAACGCTCCTCTGCGAGCAATGCCACAACTTGCACGGCAAAAGCACGGGCGTTTTGCAACCCTCGTGCTTCCAAGGTCAGCATAAGTTCATTTCCCCGTGCTGAGGGAATGTTTTCCAGCACTTTCAGGCTTTTTGTCGTGATAATCATTTTCGGATTCCAGATGTGTTTCCAATCGCCCGTATTATTGCGCATTTTCCAGCGTTTGCATTCGATGGATTGTATCAAATGCAAAGGAATGATGCGGGTTTCAACATCGGTACGCGATTGTTTGAAACTGGTCATGGAGTATTCGCTCAAGGCAGTAACAAATTCCAAAACAAGCGCATTGTCTTCAAAGCGCATAATTCCTGAGCTACCGGAAGAATACTCGCCACGGAAGAGCGAATAATCGTCGTCCGTTGCGTCTTTGTCGAGGAAAAAGGGGATTGCGTCGAGGTCGAGAATCATGGCGTTTCAGGAGTTGGGGTGGATTCAAAGTGAGGTTTGAGAAAGTAATAAAGGGGTCGAAGCGGGCTTGATTCTGAGTCTTTGTCGAGATTCCAGTGGTCTTCTTTTTTGTAATCTCGCTTGCGCCCACCGGCATTTTCAAAATCAGTCAATGCTTCAGTATAGCTGAAAATCTTGCTTTTACGGCTTAATGTATGCTCTGCTTGGATATGTGGCTTGATACAATCGACATAATTATCCCAACAATTGGTGATTGCGGTAATCGCAGCAATGTGAAGAAGCAACGATTCTAAGTCGCCATCAAGAATAGGCTTCTTA
>JAAFHM010000477.1 GCA_013298375.1 Ignavibacteria bacterium
TCAATGTGCCGTTGATGGTGGTCGGTGCAGATAATGTAAAGACAGAATTGGCAGCAGCGTTGAGGGCAACACTTCCGTTCATCGTTGGCGGTAGTTCTGCTCCGGTATTGCGCGTTCCTGCTATCGCGTCATTATACTGCAAAATTGCCGTGGAAGCATAACTTATCGGATTGCCGGAGAATACGGGAAATGGCAACGCAGTCGCATCCGTCAAGAGCAGGGACGTTCCTTGTACCGAAAACGGCGTTACTCCATTGTTGTTTGCCACCGTAAAATTGTTACGCACCGATAACCCACCCGCCTGCAATTGACTTCCAGGACCGTTCAACGCAAGCGTTTGAGCCGATGCACCGTCAAGAATCAGCCCTGCCGACACGGAAGCACAGTTAATCGTCAAAGCTCCCGATAGCGCAAGACTGGTCTGAAGCGTGGTGAGGAAATTACCGTTAATAGTCAGGTTGAGTGCGTCGGTGATAGCAGGTTTGTTCGGGGCAATGGCAGCAAATCTGGCATTAGCAGCAGCCGTTGGAGCGAGAATATAGCTTGCCGTTGGTGAGTAGCTTATTGCTCCTGTTACCCGTATTGCTCCCGAAGCAGCATTTGTGCCGTTTACACCAGCCGCGTTTGTGGTGCGGAGCGTACCGTTTGCTTGCAAAGCGAAATTCCCTGCGCCAGTAACGGCAACTCCACCAAGATTGAGCGTTCCGCCGCCTGCTACTTGCAGTGTTACGCCCGCCACTAAGAGGTTGATATTTGCTGCCGGAACAGTCGTTGTGTAGGTGTTGGGAATGATGAATGTCTGCCCGGACGTACCAAAACTCACGCCCTGAACGCCTGTTCCACCGATGACAGACCAATAATTTGTCGCATTGCTCGGGTCGCCGGAGAAGTAGTAGTACGTGGTGGGAACAACAATCGTCCCGACGGCAAAGAAGTTTGGCGACGAGAGCGTTTGTGCGGTGTTTTGAGTGAGGTCGTCGAGAGCTGCGTTGGTATAGGTTGTGAGGGCAGGTGCGGAGTAGGTTCCGCCGAGTGCTGTTGCCGAGCCGATAGTTTGTGTGGCTGCCAGTGTGGTTTTACTGACTTTCATCCGTCCGTTGGTAAAGGTCGGTCCGCCGATTTCCGCCACGCGCCAGTATTCGCCGATAGAGATTGTACCTGCCTGAATGGTTGTACCGTCGGCTGTACCTCCCGCCCATGTACCGAATGCCTCCGCTTCAATGATAGAAACACCGCTTGTATTGGGGTTCACAATAGAAAACGGCAGATTTGCGGTGCCTGCGCCGATGGGAAAAAGCCACGTGCCGACGTTTGCGCCAGCAGGAATAGCGCGGCGCAAGGGTCCCAGCACATATCCGGAGCCACCGCCAAGCACTGCGCCTACGACGGGGTTATTGACCGTCAAAGAAAAACCAAGGATGGAAAGACGAGCGGTTGCACCACTCATGTCCAAAACGCCCGAATTATTGATGGCAGTATTGGAACCAATGGTGATATTAGCGGTAGAATTGCCTCCGGTGATACGCAGAATCCCATCCATTGCAGTCGGCAGTTCTCGTCCTGTGGTGCGTGAAGCCGTGATACCATTATAGTCTAATTTCCCACCTGTTAGGTAGGCAACATCATTGGTAAGGACGCAAGAAACTGACGAAGCAGGCAGTACAACAAAGGTTCCACCATTTTGTATGGTCAACCCGTTGGGGTTCGTTATCGTCAGAACGCTTGCGCCAAATTGAGGAAGCATACGCCCGCTTGGTCCTTGGACAGTGCTGCTTCCGCCTGCGCCGTTCAAGATGAGACTGTTTTGAAAATAAAAATCGCCCGAAGCGACCGTCAGTGCGGTTGCAACCGTCAAGGCAGTATTTAGCTGCCACGCCGAGCCAGCAGGTGTATTGATGGTAAGCGAAGCCACTTGCGGTATAGCCAACTTCTGCCCTGCCCCGCCGAAATTACAGATTCCCGTCCCCACAACCGTACCAAAGCTGAAATTGACCATAGTGCCGTAGGTGGTTACAAAGCCTGTCTCCGTGCCGAGGTTTAACCGAATCGCGCCACTCGTATTGCTGCCTCCATTGACACCGCTGGTGTTTTGGGTGATAAAGGTCGAGCCATCTTGAAGATTGATGACCGCGTTATTTCCGGCAAAAATAACGGAATTTCCCGCACCCGTTCCCGTGTTCAGCGTTCCGCCGGACTGCACGATGAGTTGCACACCATTTGCCGAAGCACTGCCCAGCGTCCACGAGCCCGTCATGAGTGCTGTGCTGCCATTTGGAATAATGAACTGCGCACAGGGAATGGTGAAATTTGCTGTCGGTGTCCAGTTTGTGGCAATGGAGGGGTTTTGGGTTCCAGCATTCAAGGTGTAAACAGGGGCAGGGGCGCTGCTGGCGACAGTAAAGTAGGTTTCATTTGGATACACGCTAAATGAATGAGCGCCGCCATTTCGCACCGTTCCTGCTACGGGAACTGTCGGCGATCCCACAGGTGGTGCGGTGTATAATCCATTGACGGGCGTGTTGACACGAGCGCCAATAACGCTACCCGTTACCAGGCTCGGCGCGGTCAGTTCAAAATCGCCGGTCAGTGTGCCGGAATTATCCCATGTTACCTGCCAATATTCCGTTGCGCTGAGACTTGTGATTGGTGAGCAGTTCACCGTACCGCCCGAACCGGTATTATATGCAGATACTTCCAAATATGTTGAAACAGTAGCATTTGCTCCCGCACGCAAGTTAAACGGTAAATACTGCGCTCCGCTTCCGACGGGAAAAATGAAATCCGCAGGAAGTGATCCCATGGGCAGTCTCCGACGAAATGTACCGCCGCCCGAACAGTCAATATATCCCGAACCTGCAACAACATTTGCCGCCGCTGCCGTACCAACGTAAAACCACCCGCTTGGGCGAATTCTTCCGGCAGTCAAGGTAAGAATACCGTTTATTTGGGTTGCTGCTGTACCGTTTGCTACGAGTCCGGTGCGGTTTATTGTCAGGTTTCCATAGAAAATACCGCCGCCAAAATTCAATGTTCCCGTAAATGTTCCCGAACCGCCGATAACTAATGTTGGACCAGCAGCAGCAGCAGTAAAAGTACTTGTTTGGCTGATATCTCCATCAAGCGAAACGGTAGTTCCCACACCGGACAGAGCAACAGGGCTTGAGAGTGTAAACGTCCCCGAAACAGCAGTAGAATGAGCAATGACAAGGGAAAGACCTGATTTATTCGCCGTTACCGCGCCATTCATGATCGTGGGTAGTTCGCGGTCATTGGTTGTTTTCGACACACCAAGCGTATAGAGCAGGGTTGAGTTTAGAGCGTAGGTAACGGGATTCGTACTTCCTGCTGCGATACCTCCCGTACCTTGCAACTCCAACGTCCCACCACCAGCGATATTGAGCGTTCCGCCATTCGTCATCGTAAAGCCCGTATTCATGCGGAGTGTGCAGCCGCTTTGGACGGTCATGGTTACGCCCGCACTGAGGGCGAAATTTGCTGCCGCAGCAGCAAAGGGATTGGTGGATTCGACGATAAACGTCCAGCCCGAAGTGGAGAAGTTTGTGGCGGGAATGCCGCCGCCACCAATGGTTGAGTTCCAATTATTCGGGTTACCAGCATCGCCAGAAACGTAGTAATACGTCGTTGGGGGCGTTCCGGTGATAATGTCCGTGCCGGCGACACCGCCGGCAATCGCCACAGGGATAGTGGAAGTAATGGAAGCCCCCCCCGGAAATCCCACCGGACCCAGCGACGTGAGCGCCGGAGAAACACCCACGACACTGTTCGCCGCAAGCGCTGCGCTCGGCGTAACGGTTACCGTTCCCGAAAGAGTAGTCGTGGGATTTCTTAACTTCCAACTCCCCGTCGTATTCACATTTCCAACCCCAGCCGACGAACCGCCAGCGCTCGGATGCGTTGCCGTAACGATAAGTGTTGCCGGAGAGATCGGAAGAGCG
>JAAFHM010000187.1:0-7026 GCA_013298375.1 Ignavibacteria bacterium
ATTTTTGACGTTGGCAGTGTCGTATTGGGGGTGTACTTGGGAATGCCCTTTTTAGTCATCACCGAGAGTCCTTTTATGGGTTTGTTCGTAGAATGCTTTATAGAACACCTGCATATCCGTTTTTTGAATAACCGCTCTTGAGGCATCTGTTTCGGGGATACCATTCCGTGCTTTTAGCCAAGGCATTTCGCGGTGTGTCATTAATTCAAGATTATGCGCACTTTCCGACCCAAAGACACTAATAATTTCGTCCAGGTGTTCTTTTACCTTAACGGGCAAATCTACGGTGGCTCGCGTTACTTCGTCGCTCTCAGGTTCAAGTATCGGCTTCCATCCATAGATGCGGAAGCGGTCATACAACACTTGGTACGCCGGACCATGCACCCATGCTTCGCAATCATCCTCAAAGAGCTGCTCCCCATAGAGAGCAAGAAACCATGCTTGCGCATAATACACAAGTTTTTGCAATTTCAACTGGCTTATGTAGTCGCCTTCCTCACGTGCGGTCACAAGGAAATAGTCTGCTATTGTTTGGATGTTGAGGTTCATGGTTCTCAGACTGTATGAAGTTTCGAGAAAGTTTGTCAATGCCTCGGCACCTTGGGGCGAAAAACATTTTATCAAATAAATTTACGCATTACGACCGAGAAAACCAACTCTTGAATTAAACAGAAAAATTTGCATCTCGCAAAAAAAAATTGCATCTTGGCAGCGCAGATTTACTCATACTTTCCTGACGACAATGACAACGAAACAAACACATAGCTGGCTTTGGTGGTGGAACTACTCGCATTCCGATTTGGCGGCGTAGCGCTTTTCCATGCAGCTATCACATTTTCTCTTAGACGAAAATTCTGATGTGCAAAGCCTTCTGCCCAACCGCAGTAGGCTTTTTTTATGAATATTCTCTTGAAAAAACACCAATAATGCAGCACCACACAAACCTCACAACCCGCTTCAAGACGGTCTTGGCAGACACCTACACGCCCGTTAGCATCTACCTTCAAGTCCGCGATATTTTTCCCAACAGTATTCTGCTCGAAGGCTCGGATTATCACGGTAACGAAAATAGCTGCTCGTATATTTGCTGCAAGCCGATTGCGAGTTTTATTGTTGACAACAACGAGATTTCATGCCGCCTGCCCGATGGTTCGCACCAAACACAGCCCATACAGCATCATACCGACGTTTTGCAAGCACTGACGGCGTTTTTGCGCGGCTTCCAGACTCAAGAGGGCGGTGCGCATTTCCCGCATTTTGCGTATAATGGCGTGTTTGGCTATATGACATACGATGCGGTGCAGTTTTGCGAGGATATCAGGTTGCAAGCCGCGTGTGAGCCGGAGCGCCGCATTCCGCTCATGCAATATCATCTGTATCAGTACGTGATAGCGATGAATCATTTCACCAATGAACTTTCGATTATCGAACACGTGCCAGAGAAGAGCATTGATGCGGCTTCTGGGGATTCTGTCGAAACGATTGCTTCGCTTATCGGCAAAAAAACATTCGCCGGATACCGCTTTGAAGCTGATGCAGAGGAAACCTCGAATTTTACCGATGATGAATTTATCGAAACACTCAACCGCATTAAACCGCATATTTATCGTGGTGATGTTTTCCAAATTGTGCCGTCGCGCCGCTTTCAACGCCGTTTCAAAGGTGATGATTTTAATGTCTATCGTGCCTTGCGGAGCGTGAATCCGTCACCGTATTTATTTTACTTCGACTACGGTTCGATGCGGCTTTTTGGGTCGTCGCCGGAAGCGCAAATTATCATTAAAGGCTCGCGGGCAGAGATTCACCCGATTGCCGGGACGTTCCGCCGCACCGGAGATGATGCGACCGACGCTGAACGCGCTGCCGAACTGCAAAAAGACCCAAAGGAAAACGCTGAACATGTGATGCTTGTTGACCTCGCCCGCAACGACCTCAGCCGCCATTGCACCAACGTCACGGTGGATGTGTACAAGGAAGTGCAGTACTATTCGCACGTGATTCATCTCGTCTCGAAAGTAAGCGGCAAACTAACCGCCACAAGCAACGGAGAGCATGATTCTATCGGCATTGTCGCCGATACGTTCCCAGCCGGAACGCTTTCGGGTGCGCCAAAATATATGGCAATGACGCTGATTGACCGCTACGAGCGCGGTGCACGTGGCTTCTATGGCGGCGCGGTAGGGTTTATTGATTTTAATGGCGACGTGAATCATGCAATTATGATTCGCTCCATGATGAGCAAAAACAATACGCTCACCTATCAAGCAGGAATGGGCTTTGTAGCGGATTCCCAGCCCGAAAGCGAGTTGCAAGAAGTCAATAATAAATTGGGCGCACTCCGCAAGGCGATTGCTTTTGCACAGAATCTTTAATTTGAATGTATTCCCTCATTTGCTGACCCCCAAAATGCTATGACCATTCTTCTGCTAGACAATTACGATTCATTTACTTACAATGTTGCGCACTTGATACGCGAATGTGGCTTTGCGGTAGAAATTATTCGCAATGACAAAATCACCGTCGAAGAAGCAGGGAAGTATGATAAAATCGTGCTTTCGCCCGGTCCCGGCATACCCGAAGAAGCGGGAATTATGCCCGAACTTATCAAACGCTATGCTGCCGAAAAGCCCATATTAGGCGTATGTTTGGGGCATCAAGCTATCGGAGAAGCATTCGGTGGGCGGCTTCAGAATCTCCCACGTGTGGTACATGGGTTGGCAACAAAGGTACATATTACCACTCCGGACACGCTGTTCGCTGGTTTGCCAACGGAATTTGCCGTTGGACGCTATCATTCATGGGTCGTTGACACCGAAGACTTTCCTTCAGATTTAGTTGTCACTGCCGTTGACGGCGAGGGGCAGATAATGGCGCTTCGCCACCGTGTGTACGATGTGCGCGGCGTACAATTCCACCCCGAATCAGTCTTGACCGAACATGGCGCGGCAATGATGAAGAATTGGCTTGAACGTTAGTCGTTCTCAAGCGCATTTTTGCTGGCTTTTCGTTTTCTCACGACGGCAATTTTTGTTCACCACCATTACTTTTTATGCGCATCAAACTTCTCGTTTCCGACGTTGATGGAACATTTTTGCCCAAAAGCCGCATCATTACTGAGGCGACACATGAGGCGCTTCGAGCATTGGCAGAAGAAAATATTGTGGTCGCTCTGGCAAGTTCTCGTCCGCCGCTTGGCATGGCGCATATTCTCGAAAATGCTGGAATGATGCTGCTTCCAACGCCATTTATCAGTATGAATGGTGCGGTAATTTCCACCACTGACGGAAAAACGCTCTTTAGTGCGACGCTTGAACCCTTGATGGTTCAGGCGGTCTATGAAGCCGTCCGCGACACAGGCGTAAATTTTATGCTGCTTGATGAAAAGGGTTGGTGGAGTTCCGGGAATGACGATTTGGTACAGCGCGAGGCGCTATCACTCCGTTTTGAGCCGATGTTGAGCGGTTTGGAAGAGCGGATGCAGCATCCCGTAAATAAAATCACGCTACTCGGTAAGCCCGATGATTGTGCTGAGGCAAAACGCCGTCTTGATGCGGGTTTCAAGGGAAAAATTTCCGCTTCCAGTCCTGCCAGTCCGAAATTTGTTGATATTACGGCTCTGGATGTCCACAAAGGTACGTCGGTTCTGCGGTTGGCGACAATGCTGGGTGTGAAAAGTGAGGAAATATGCACCATCGGCGACGGCGAAAACGATACAGAGATGTTTCGTGTTTCCGGCATGAGTATTGCGATGGGCAACGCCTCCGAAACTGTTCGCAAAGCCGCTTCCCATCAGACGTTATCGAGCGAGGAAGATGGTTGGGCAAAGGCTGTTCGCAATTTTGTGTTGAATAATCGTAATGGATCAAGTATTGCCCCGTCGGGCGGCTGAGGAGTGGAAAAACGCTGCCGTCCGGCGGTTTTTTCATAAACAACGTCCCACCCCTGCCGGAAGCGTTGGAAGAATCCGCCGGACGGCAAAGAAGCCGCCCGACGGGGCAGTACCTGAGTAGTTACAACCAATGACTAATCCACCAATGACCAACCAACTAACGTCAAAATGAAAGAAATTTTACAACATCTTTTTGAACATAAAACACTCACGCAAGCTGAAGCAAAGCGAGTTTTGAGCGATATTGCGGCGGGAAAAATTGCCGATGCGCACATTACCGCTTTTTTGACAGTTTTTATGATGCGTAGCATTACGGTTGAGGAATTAAGCGGCTTCCGTGAGGCACTTTTGGAACTTTGCCATCGTGTGGATTTGGGCGGTGTGCCGACGATTGATATGTGCGGCACGGGCGGCGACGGCAAAGACACGTTTAATATTTCGACAACCGCAATGTTTGTGGCGGCGGGCGCTGGTGTGAAAATTGCGAAGCACGGTAATTACGGCGTTTCGTCGGTGTCGGGTTCGTCGAATGTGCTGGAATGTTTGGGGTATCGCTTCACGAATGATGTTGGTGCGTTGGAACGGTCGCTAGAGCGCTCCGGTGTGTGCTTTATGCACGCGCCGATGTTCCATCCGGCAATGAAAGCCGTTGCGCCGATTCGTCAGGCATTGGGGATGCGAACATTTTTCAATATGCTTGGACCCCTCGTCAATCCTGCATTTCCGCCATTTCAGTTGACGGGTGTTTTTAGTATGGAACTTGCTCGAATTTACGGATATTTGCTACGCAACGACCCCGCAAAGCAAGGCTACATCGTGCTTCGCGCTTTGGATGGTTACGATGAAATTTCTTTGACGGGTTCATTCAAACTTATTTCACGCAATGAAGAAGAACTTTCTGAGCCGTCAACGCTAGGTTTGGAGAGGCTTCGTGCGGAAGATTTGCGCGGCGGCGCAACGCCGAATGAAAGCGCTCAGATTTTTTTGCGTATTTTAGAAGGCAATGGAACAAAAGCGCAGAATGATGTTGTTTGTGCCAATGCGGGCATGGCGATTCACTGTGTCAATCCGCATATCAGCAAGCCTGAGGCGGTGCGCGTCGCGCAAGAATCGCTTGTCTCTGGCAAGGCATTTGCTTCATTCAACGCCTTTATGATGTAGTTACCAATTCCGAACACGTCTATTTTTTTTATGAATATTCTTGATGAAATTGTGGCGCATAAGCGCACAGAAGTTCAACATCGCAAAGAGCTTTATCCGACAAAACTGCTTGAAACCTCGCTCTATTTCTCATCTCCGGCGGTTTCGCTCAAAAAATATTTGCTCCGCAAGGACAAAAGCGGCATTATTGCGGAAATTAAGCGTGCATCGCCCTCGAAGGGTGTTTTGAATAAACACGTTTCGATTGAGCGCACGAGCATTGGATATATGCAGGCAGGCGCATCGGCGCTATCGGTTTTGACGGATGCGAAGTTTTTTCACGGCTCAAGCGATGACCTGAAAGCGGCACGAAAATTCAATTATTGCCCAATTTTGCGCAAAGATTTCACGATTGACGAGTACCAAATTCTTGAGGCAAAATCTATCGGAGCCGATGCTATTTTGCTCATTGCGTCCGTGCTTTCGCCCGATGAAATCAAGCGTTTTGGCATATTTGCTCACTCGCTTGGCTTAGAAGTCCTGCTGGAAGTGCATTCCGGCGAAGAATTAGCGCGGAGTCTGAGTGCTGCTGATACTGTTGATATTATCGGCGTGAACAACCGCGATTTGCAATCCTTCTCGGTTTCGCTTGAGACATCGGAACGCCTTGCAAGCGATATTCCAAGCGGCATGGTGAAAATTTCGGAAAGCGGCATACGCACTGCTCAGGACGTACATCGGCTTCGGAGCGCGGGTTATCAAGGTTTTCTTATCGGCGAACAATTCATGCGCCACAGCCGCCCCGAAGAGGCGTGTCGGGCGTTTGTCCGCGAAATTCGTTCCTACACTTCTACGGTGAAAGCATTGGGATTTACGGAGCTGCCTTCGTAAATTTGCGACGTTGACCATTACTTTTTCTAATTCTTCATTCGTAATCTGTAATTATTCGGAGAGACTATGCCCACAATGGCACATTTTGACGAGATGCTCGGCATCGAACACTACCTAAAAAATCCTGAATTTATCACCTTTCTGAAGCAATCGGCGCTCGAAGCAATGGAGCAGGCAAGCGCTGAAGAACTGGCAGAATTTGTCTTCGGCGGCTTGGACGAAAGCATTGAAGCATTCGACGCAGAACTCGGCAGTCCCGCCAGCACACTGACAATGGCGGCGGCAGACGAAGATGATGATGAATTTGATGATGATGATTTTGAGGACGATGATTTTGATGAGGACGAGGATGATGACGACTATGGCGAGGACGATTTGGACGACCTCAAAGAATTTGACCCCGACAACGAGGATGAAGAAGAGGATGACGACGACGACGAAGATTTTGACGAGGACGAAGATGATGCCGAATTTGAAGAATTCGACGACGATTTGAGCGATTTTGACGAAGATGATGATGATTTCTAACTCGTCATTCAACGTAAAAGTCTGCGGGATGCGGGACGAAGCGAATATTGAAGCGCTTTTGCAGCATTCTTCCGAACCGAATTATCTCGGATTTATCTTTCATCCGCCATCGCCGCGTTTTGTTGGCGAAGTACTTCGTCCTGATTTTATGCGCTCTCTGGCGGCGCGTGTGGCTACGGTTGGTGTATTTGTTGATGCACCATCGGAGAAGATTATCGCCGCGAGAGAGCGTTTTCAATTTCATGCGGTGCAGCTTCATGGTGCCGAAACGCCTGATGATTGTGAACGCCTTCGAGAGCGCTTCAGGACTAATTCTCAACAAGTCCAAGTTTGGAAAGCCTTGAGTATTGCGTCGGAAGAAGATATTGCTCGTGTCAATACCTACGACGGTGCAGTAGATCTCGTTCTTCTGGACACCAAAGGCGTTGCACACGGCGGCAATGGAACGCGCTTCGACTGGACACTCATACAGGGCTATACTGCCCAAACCGATTTTTTCTTGAGTGGCGGCATTGATTTGAGTCATTTGGCAGAGATTCGCGGACTACACCACCCGCAACTGCGCGGCGTGGATATTA
>JAAFHM010000187.1:7036-8637 GCA_013298375.1 Ignavibacteria bacterium
GCCGCTTTGAAATCGCCCCAGCGCTGAAAGATGCTCGGCGTGTTCACGATTTTTTAGACCAAATCTTTGCGAAATCCTGATTGTATGCGCTTTATCAATCCCAAAACCGATATTGCTTTTAAGCGAATTTTTGGCTCGGAAAAGGCAAGTAAGGAAATTCTCAAGAGTTTTCTTAATGCTGCTTTGTATGCGGAAACATCGGCTATCGAAGAGGTAGAGATCTTGAATCCCTACATTGCGCCGCGTTTGAAGGGCATGAAGGATACCTTTGTGGACGTTCAAGCGCGATTGCAGAACGGTACGACCGTCATTATTGAAATGCAGGTCTTGAATGTGGAAAGTTTCGAGAAACGCATTTTATACAACGCGGCAAAAAAATATTCAATGCAACTCCAAGAAGGCGAATATTACGACCTTCTCAAGCCCGTTATCGCCTTGACGATTACCGATTTTATCATGTTCAAGGAGATTCCCAACATTGAGTCGCGCTTTGTTTTGAAGGATAAAAATACGCTTACGGATTACCCGACCAATCACCTCGAACTCGTTTTTTTAGAATTGCCGAAATTCACCAAAACGCTGGACGACGATTTATCAATCCTCGAAAAATGGCTCTATTTCTTGCGTTTCGCCTCAAGCCTTCGTGTAATTCCTGACTCGCTGTCGGAAATTGCTCCAGCATTCATACTGGCAAATCGCATGGATTTGACCGAGCAGGAACTTGACGATTTAGACCGAAAAGAACGGTGGATTCTCGACCAGCGCGGCGCTATTATGAAAGCACTTAATGACGGCACGAGTCAGGGCATTGAGCGAGGGATCGCGCAAGGCATTGAGCAAGGCATTGAAATAGGAATTGCGATAGGAACAGAGCGTATAGAAGCAGTGAAAGAGCAAAAAGTAATAGAAATCGCTCGAAATCTTTTGGACGTGCTGGATGACGCGACAATATCTCTAAAAACAGGCTTATCCATCGAAATAATTTCCCAACTTCGACTTTCACGCGAACAATTATGACCACCACACCTTCTTTGACGACTGTTTCAACACACTTTGGCGTATCGGAGCGCGGCTATTACGGCGATTTCGGCGGTGCCTACGTTCCCGAAATGCTGTATCCAAATGTTGAGCATTTGCGCTCAGTCTATGCCGATATTATCAGCGAGAGCAGTTTTCAAGCGGAGTTTGCTGCGCTCTTGCGTGATTATGTTGGTCGCCCTTCGCCGTTGTACTTTGCACAGCGTTTGTCGGATTTTTACAAAACACGCATTTACCTCAAGCGCGAAGACTTGAACCACACCGGGGCGCATAAAATCAACAACACGCTGGGGCAGATTCTTCTGGCAAAACGCCTCGGCAAAAAGCGCATTATCGCGGAGACCGGAGCAGGGCAGCATGGCGTGGCAACGGCGACCGTCTGCGCTCTGATGGGCTTGGAATGTGTTGTTTACATGGGCGCTGTGGACATTGAGCGCCAGAAGCCAAATGTGGAGCGGATGCAGCTTTTGGGCGCAAGTGTTGTCGCGGCAACTTCGGGAAGCCAAACACTGAAAGATGCTACGAACGAGGCAATGCGCGATTGGATAACGAACCCCGAAAAC
>JAAFHM010000520.1 GCA_013298375.1 Ignavibacteria bacterium
TTGGCATTGGGCTTTATTGACGGATTGCGTTCAAAAAATGCGTTCAAAGAAGCATTGAAAAATCGTCGCAGTACATCGGTAACAAGCAATGTTGCCACGCAAGATTCGACAACATCAAGCGGCAAAAAAGACAGTAAGAAAGACAACAAGAAAGATGCTAAAAAAGAGAGCAAGAAAGACGGCGACGATGACGATGAAACAAGCACCAAATCTCATCTCGTCAACATCGGTCGTTATGTTCACAGCGATTCATTTGCGGAGGCTGCGGACGATGATGATGAAAAATTGGATAATAGCAAGCAAATTGCAGTGATTTTCGCCTCTGGCACGATTGTTTCTGCGGGCGACGAAGACGAGCAGATTGTGGCAAGTAAATTTATCCGCGACCTTCGCAAGGCTCATGAAAACAAGAAAGTCAAGGCAATTATTTTGCGGATTGACTCGCCCGGCGGCTCTGCGTTTGCGTCGGACGAAATGTGGGAAGAAATTCGCCGCGTGTCCAAAAGCAAGCCCGTTTATGCTTCCATGAGCGATGTTGCGGCTTCCGGCGGGTATTATATGGCAATGGCGTGTGACACGATTATTGCTCATCCGAACACAATTACCGGTTCGATTGGCTTGCTGCTTATGCTGCCGAATGCAACGGCAATGCTTGATAAAATCGGTGTTTCGGTTGATACTGTTTCTACAAGCCCTGCTGCCGTTGGCTACGACCCCGCATTACGCCTGAACGACGCGAATCGGCAGCGTATCCACCTGCAAAGCGAGAAAATGTACAAACGATTTGTTCAACTCGTCGCCGAAAGCCGCCATAAAACCTTCGATGAAGCGCGGTCGGTGGCAAAAGGGCGCGTCTGGACGGGAACTGCTGCCCGCGAAAGAGGTCTTGCCGACACACTTGGCGGGCTGTACACTGCTATTGGCATAGCAAAGCGTCGTATCGGCATTCCCGAAAGTCAGCGTGTTGTGGTGCGGCGTTATCCGACTTCAGAATCGAATCGCTTTGAGCGCATTATGAAGCGGCTGATTGACGATGATGATGAAGACGAAGCTCGCACCAGCACTCTTGCGAAACTCCGTTCAAGCGTTGAAAATGAAATGATAGCGAAAAATCCTTTTTGGAAGGCGCTCCCTGAAAGTGTTCGTGCGCAATGCCGTTACCTTCTCGAACTTGCAGCGATGAATCCGCAAGAGCGCGTCCTGATGGCACTTCCGAGTATCCCTGATATTCGATGAAACTGTTTCGGTACATGATAAATTACAACATTCCTCCACTAAATTCTTTCGATGACAATGGTTGATTTGATGTATGTTCAAGTGATGCAGACGCTTATTGATCTTACCCGTGAGAAAAAATTGACATGGGAAGTCCACGAAATAAGTAAATATCCCGCATTAGAGCCGGAAAGTATCGTCGAAAAGCCTGTCTTTACGCGCTACAAAGACCGCAATATCTTGTTCTACGAGGAGCGCCTCCCGCCGTTCAAACCGAATGGCGAAACACTGATGCGAATGCAACTCGTCAACGAAGAAGGAGCAATTATTGATGACTTCCCCAACACGCCTGGTATGGAAGAGTTGTACGCAATTATCAAAGTTTATACGCGCAGCCCCGTGGCGCAGCAACTGGATAAAGTTGTCGAGGCGCTCGCGGTTGCTACCAAAAAACGGCATTTGGAATGGCATGAAGAAGCGCCCGAACCTCTTGGAATCGAGCCGGACACGCTCACCAGCCCTGTCTATGTAACGGACTTCAAGGGCAAAAAATTTGCCTTGTTTTATGAGCATGACGGTAATTCTACACGCAAAAACGTTCAAACACGCCCTTCGCTGTGGATTCTTACGCCCGAAAATCAGAAACTCCGCGACTGCCCGGATGTGCTGGGCGTGGATATTCTTTTTCGCATGGTCAATATCAAACAACCCGATTTTTCGGCGTTGGACAACGTGATAGATGGCTTGGTGTCGGCAACAATAAAAGATGTTGTCTCGAAAATTAAGATGACGTGATTGATTTGTAGGTCGCAACTGGTTACATCTCCCCGCCCGGCGGCGAAGAAGCCGCCGGGCGGGGAGATTCCCGTTCCTTTTTTTTTACGCACCCAAAATATACTAACGATTGGTGCTATATTAAAAAAGGCTAAGAATTACATTGCTCAAAACCCTGAAAATTGAATGACAGCAAGGTTTGTAACTCATCAGCATACTTCAGATGAGCGGTGGCAAAAACGCGCCAATCGTCGCGGAAAATATCGTGAAGTCGCTAAAATAGACTCCATACAGACAGTGTTTTCGCGTAAACTTCCAAAACCGCTCAATCAAATTCAAATTTGGTGAGTACGGCGGAAGAAACAGAATTTCGATGCCAAGATCCGCTGCTTTTGCTCGCACCAAAGCGCAGCGTTGATAGCGAGCGTTGTCCATAATCAGGGTGATAGCATTGGTGATGCCCTGTGCCGCAATCTTCTCCAATAAGGCGCACACAGACTCAGCATTGATGTAGGCAGTGTTGGTAACGGTGATCATCTCATGCGTGATGGCATGTAATGCCCCCAAGACGTTGAATCGTTGCCGTCCAGACGGTGCTTTGACCCAGTGCCGCGTGAAACTCCAGACCGTTGCCAAGAAGCCGCCCAAAACGAAATGTGCGGCATCCACAAAAAAGACCGTCCGTTCGCCACGCTGGGCTTCCTCTAAACGAGGTGCCAAGTCTTTTTTTTAAACTCCTCCTGCACCTCAACATTTGCTTTGGCGGGCAGAATACCGGTGCGCAAGGGACGCAGACCCAAAGAGCGAAGAAACAGTCGTACTTGCTGTGAACTACGCTTGATGCCCGTTTTTTCCTCAATCTCTGCCGCTGCTTGCTTCATCGAATGCGGTGGATGATCCGTGAAATGTGCTTTCAAGACTTCGGTATGAGCATGCAATTTGCTTGGCTGACCGATGTACTTCTCCGGTGTTGCCCGAAGAACATCCAAGCCTTGACGATACTCGGCGATATAGGTGGCAAGAGTTCGCTCACTGATCCGATTGATGCGATAGACATCCTTCCGCTTTAGACCTTGACTGAGCAAGTACAGCGATTCCATTTTCCGGCGCACGATATGGTGCGGATGATGATAGCGTTCGTACTCCAAGATGGAGATGATCTCGTCGGGAAAGTTGAGTTTTGCCATACACCGTACAGAGGGATGAATGATAGTTTGGAACGGGTTTGCAAAGTACTATTATTCTTGAAATAATGCAATTACTATCCTTTTACAGTATAGAAAAAAGGCACACAGCGCATTGAGCGGCAAAACCTGAATTTTCGGACGCACATCCAACGGCTCAACCGCCCAAACGATATGCTTCTCCAAGTCAGAAATCATGCACGATGCGGTGATGAAACTCTACGTGTACCGCACCAATTCAAGAAAGCAACACTTTTAGGACACGACCGAGCAGAGGACTGAAAATCCTCGTGATTGCCGACCTTCATTAAAAAAAACACTTCGGACAACACTAGCGAAATTCTCTAAAGAACGTCATTAAGATTGAACTTTTACCGCATATTTTTCAACCATTCTTTATTTCGATGCCTTAGTTTTACTTTGGCAAGTTGCTGACAAAGCTAGATACGAAGAGGCTTTCCAAGAAAACATCTTATCAAAAAAACGAGACTTTCGGCTTAAAGGCGCTTGAATACAAGGTTTTGATTATCTATATC
>JAAFHM010000464.1 GCA_013298375.1 Ignavibacteria bacterium
CGGCGGCGCATTTTCGGTGCTGCAAAAAACTGAAGCGATAGATGCACTGATTAAATCCATTGCCAAAGCACACGCACGGTCAGCCTTTGTGCGGGCAGCACTCATACCTCTATTTATGCTCCTTTTTTCGGTGGGAGGCGCGACTTTTGGCATGAACGAGGAGGCAATTCCTTTTGTCCTAATTTTTGTGCCGCTTGCTCTCGCGCTTGGCTATGACTCGCTAGTGGGCGTTGCGATTCCATTTATTGGGGTGCAGATTGGGTTTGCGGGCGCATTTTTGAACCCATTCAATGTGGCAATAGCACAAGGAATAGCGGGTTTACCGCCCTATTCCGGCTTGGAATATCGCTTAATCGTCTGGGCGATTGCCAATGTGCCAGCGATTGCTTTTGTGATGTGGTACGCAAAGCGCATCAAAGCTCAACCGACACTCAGTCCGATTTATGCCGACGACATGGAGCGCCGAAAAAATCTGGATTTTGTTGATTTTGAACAATTTACCGCTATGACCCGGACCCATAAAACGGTGCTTTGGATGTTTTTGGCGACGCTGGTGGTGATGATCTTTGGCGTTGTCCAGTATAAGTGGTATATCGAAGAAATTGCGGCGCTTTTCCTTGTGATGGGCATTCTTGTTGGGTTGGTCGGGCGTTTGGGGGCGGACGCATTTGTTGCCGCATTTTTGCATGGCGCAAAGGATTTGGTCTCGACGGCGCTCATTATCGCACTGGCACGCGCAACGATGGTTGTTGCGAAAGATGCACATATTATCGACACGATGCTTTTTGCTCTTTCGCCCTTTGTCGAGTCATCAAGCCCGATATTTGCTGCGCAGAAGATGTTTATTATTCAATCGGTCATTAACTTCTTTATTCACTCCGGCACCGGGCAAGCCGCACTGACGATGCCCATTATGGCTCCTTTAGCAGATTTGGCGGGCGTGACACGCCAAACCGCCATCCTTGCTTTTCAATTTGGCGAGTTCACCAATATTATCATTCCGACCTCCGCGATTACCATTGGCGTTTTATCCTTGGCAAACATCCCTTGGGAAAAATGGGCAAAATGGGTGCTGCCGCTCCAACTGGTCTTGATGGCACTGGCACTCTTGTTGCTGATTCCGCCCTGCTTATTTCACTGGCAGTGAATTACCAATTACGCAACGTCACGCCGAACAGGAGTGCGAAAGCAGTTCGTAGCCATAGAATTTCAAAAAAAATTGATTCTCAATGATTTTAGAAACACTTGAAAAATACGTGATAGAATTTTGTTGCAGAAGCCAGTATTCATGCGGCTTTTGGAGTTCATTCCTTGTCTTTCACTCTTTCCTTAGCGCACCACATCCACACGCTGCTGCACAATATCCTGCGCAGAAGTAAGAACAAGGAAATACGCTCCCGAAACAAGTCCATCGGTGCGGAACGTGCCAATATACTCCCCTCTAGCGTGGTATTCATTCATCAGCGTTGAGAGTTTGCGCCCCAAAACATCATACAGCGAAACATCAACAATGCCATCCTGAGGAATGCTGTACGTCAGTTCTAGTGAGCCTTTTAGACTTTTCACCAACAATTTGCCAGACGACGCGCTGCCAATAAGCCGCTTGCCCCCTGCTTGCGAAATTCGTGCGGTGAAGGTACCAGCCGCACCAGACTCCTCGACAAAAACAGCGCTCGAACCGCGAATAAGCGGTGGCGCAAGCGCAGCATTCTCCAAGACAAGCGCCGTTGCATTGGTTGAACCCGCAACCGCCCGTGCTGCAATGCGCACAAGCCGCGTAGAGCGCTTGCTTTCGTCGGCGGGAATACGCTCCAAACCCGTTTGGGGAATACCAACACTCAAAATATCGCCGCTCACCTGACTTTGCGCAACTTTTTCGCTTGCATCCAGCGTCAGCACTTGACGATTCATACGGAATCTGCCCCGAAACTGCGGTTGAATGGCGCGGAATACCTGACTAATATTCGCCGGAGTAATGTCATTCGTTGTGAGCATAACATCCAAATCCACTGCGCCGCCCGGCGGAATATTGTCCTCACGCGGTTGGACGCTGATATTCGCTACTATATCGTTCGGACGCAGCGCCCTGGCTATTGCCCGCACACTTGCTCGTACGGAATCATTCTCGCCAAAAACCAGTACACCCGCCAATTTCCGACCGATACTTGATTCGGGAACGCGGCAACGTACAACGACTTGCACCGTATCAAGCGGATTCAAGGTAATATCGCCCAAGCCAAAAAATGACTCAATCGAAAAGACGTTTTCTTGCGTTTGAATGGGAATCGTCGGGCTTTTGAGGGTAATTCTGCGCGAACTTAGATTGACGAGATTGGCAGAGCGTATCGTCGTGCCGCCCGCCCGCACCGTGTCGAAATCAACATCGTCTAACTTCAGCGCACCACCAATGCCTTGCAAAATATTCCGCGTCGAATCTCGCCGTGCGCCATCTTGCGGGCGCTGCTGAAACGCTAGAACACTTGTAGCAGATGTATTTCCAAGCACAAGGGGCGTGAAACTAATTCGCACCGTCAGCGACTCACCCGCAGGAATCACAATGCCGCGCACATCATCCAAAATTCGGAAAGGGCTTGTTGTGTCGTTTGGCGCTTCGCTCAAAATGGTAATATCATTCAAAATCTGCGGAACGGTGCTGAAGTTGCTCACCGAAGCCTCTTTGATACTGGTCTCGCGGAGCGGCACTCGTTCAAAGTCAATCGAACTCATCTGCAATGGGCGCTCAATATTTGCCGTTGTGAAAAGCGCTTGCGACCATGCACTTTTCCCACCATCTATCGCCAACGACCGCACACGCCAAACGTAGCGCTGCGAAGGCTTTAAAACGCTTACGCTAAAAGTTGTTGTACGAATAATTGCTGTGCGAAGTATTGGCGAAAATGACGCATTGGTCGAAATCTGCACTTCGTATTCGTCTGCACCTTCCGCCGATTTCCAGCGTAAATCCAGCGAATACGGCATAAAACGGGCATTGTTTGGCGGATAGGTCAAGATTGGTTGTGCAATAGCGTTGGGTTGAGCGGGTTGCCGGGCAGCAGAATCAACGCGGATTTGCCACGTGCGACTCTGCAACGTCAGCGCGGGCGCACGTGGGTTTGTAATGCGGCATTGATACGCACCGTTTTCAGCTTCCGTTGCCCGCTCGCTTATGGTAAATTCTCCCGATGCACTCGCCACACCAAGCGCAGAGCCGTTTTTGAACCATTGATACCGATTGGACGTGCCGCCGACAGTCAAACTGAGTGCAATACGTGTTGCGGGCTGGAATGTCAGGTTTTGTGACGCACCAACACTATCTTGGGGAGAATACGTGCTGTTCCGCAATGCGGCGTTATCTTCGATGCTTTCAAACGTCAAACGATTGCCGCCAAGCCTGAGCGCCTCGAACTGCACACGAGAACTCGTCAGCGCCGCCGTGAGCATGGGAACGCTCGTCAGGCGATTGTTAGACAAACCCAAAACACGCAGATTCTGCCACGTCGCAAGCGCAGTTGGCACCGCCCCTTCGAGTGCATTGCTGTCCAATTCCAGACGTTCCAGCAAATCACATTCGCCTAACGATTCAGGAATTGTGCCGCCGAGAAGATTATTCGTAAGCGAAAGCTGCCGCAAACGCCGCATATTACCTATGCTCTCCGGCAATACACCCGTAAAACGATTGCGCGACGCATCCAGTGTTTCCAAACGATTGAGTGCCACCAATCCCTGTGGTAATGCGCCCGCGAAGGCGTTATCATTCAAACGCAATTCCCGAAGCGCGGTGAACTCTCCCACTCCCTGCGGCAGTGCGCCCGTGAAGCCGTTTCCGGCAATATCCAATCGCTCCAATGCCGCCAGAGCGCTTGTCCGTGCGGTTTTGCCCGTGAAGGCGCGGTTAAAGCTGCGTGGCAATGCGCCCGTGAGACGGTTTTGCGCCAAGAGCAGTTCGCGTAATGCCGTCAGTTCCACAATACGCTCAGGAATACCGCCCGTGAACTGGTTTTGCTGAAAATGGACGATTTCAAGCTGCTTAAATTCCACGATGCAGGGCGGAATCTGCCCCGTGAGA
>JAAFHM010000005.1 GCA_013298375.1 Ignavibacteria bacterium
ATGCCAGAAAATAACGGAATTGCCACCATACCTGATAATTTCTCGTTTGAAGAGGCTGCGTCATGTGCCGAAGGAGCGCATTATGCCTATAATTTCATCAACAAAGTTCGTCTTCAAGCGGGTCAGAAGGTTCTTGTCAATGGTGCTTCGGGCGCGATAGGCTCTGCGCTGGTGCAGATGGTCAAGTATTGTGGCTTGCACGTTACGGCGGTCTGCCCGACGAAGGCGATAGATGCGGTGCGTTCACTTGGTGCCAATACCATCATTGATTATACCAAGGACGATTTTACCAAGAGTGCGGAGCGCTATCATTACGTTTTCGATGCGGTTGGAAAAAGTACCTTTGCTGCGTGTAAACCTCTGCTTTTACCCAAAGGAATCTACATTTCATCGGAACTGGGACACAAGGTACAAAATCCCTTTCTGGCACTCATAACACCGCTCTTCGGTGGCAAGAAGGTCGTTTTCCCTGTACCAAGCAATATACCGGCAAGTCTCAGTTTTATCAAAGGGCTGATGGAACAGGGAGCATTCAAGCCGTTAATTGACAGACGGTATGCCTTGGAGAGCATCGCCGAGGCATACAATTACGTCGTGAGCGGGCAGAAAGTGGGTAATGTTGTTATTACGATGCCGTAAAGAATGTTTCCAATGGCTTCATTGCAGCCTTCGTTATTCCACTTCAAATGCTTCTTTCCGCCGCAATACGGCTTGATGCCGATATTTTAAGCGGCGACGAGCCACAACCCCTTCCAGAATTTTTTGCACATCGGCAAAGCTGGAAAAAGGGTAATGCGGCAGACGCTGGCGATTGCAGTAGGCAGCAAGGGCTTTTTTGGCAAAAATAATATCGGCATGGTCGGCAGCGCAAAAATCCGAATACCCATCGCCGATATAGATAACAAGAGCTTCCGAGGGCAGATTTCTTAACACGCTGTTCCGCTTGCACGAAGCACAAAAGCACGTACAGGACTCATCACGTCCCGGAAAAAACGGCGTAAAAATGCCATGTTCAAAGAATAATTTGTTGCAAAAACGTGGAAGACCGCCCGCACCCTCGCGTTCCAGTACAGTGTCAATATACACATCAAAGCCATCGCTAACAACCGTAAGCGGCAGAGCGTTTGTGCGGCAAAAATCAACAAAGCTGGTAAAATGGGGGTCGGCAGGCTGCTGATACGCCCAATTACGGAGTATTTCTGGCGTTGCATCGGTCTTTATTGAGGCGGCAAGTAATCGCCAATACTCTGGCACGGTTAGTTCTCCACTGGCAAGGCGAGGGGAGTATTCTTTCAAATTTCCGAAAACCTCGAAAATTTTATCACCTAAATCTTCGAGCGTGATTGTGCCATCGAAGTCGGTAAAAATGTGGAGTGGTGGTTTGAGCATTGGATAGAAGGTGGATGATTACAGCACAGCAAGTACATCGTCCACGTGTCCCGGAACCTTGACTTTACGCCATTCGTGCGTCAATACGCCTTCTGGGTTGATAACAAACGTGGAACGCTCCACCCCCATATACTTGCGCCCGTACATGGATTTTTCCACCCAAACACCATAGCTCTGGCAGATTTCCTTGGATTCATCGCTGATTAATGCAAAATTGAGGTCGTACTTTTGTTTGAACTTGTCGTGCGATTTCGGGCTGTCGGGGCTTACACCAAGCACCACTGCGCCACTAGAAACAAGGCGCTGCATATTATCGCGGAAATCACACGCTTCTGCGGTACAGCCACTTGTGTCATCTTTGGGATAAAAATAGAGAATGACCGTTTTGCCGCGTAAATCTTGTAGCGAAACGCTACCACCGCCGTCGGTGTGGGCGGTAAAATCAGGTGCTTGAGAGCCGATAATTGCTGTCATAACGACAAAAAAATAATAAAAGAAGTGGGATTGCCAACGACTTGACGATTGATATTGGTGAAAATTGTTGATACATTGTCACGGGGAAAAATCTTAATAATTCTCCGCCGAAGTTCGGTTGTACCATGAATCGGGATGCGTAAGAATAATCAGTTTTTCGCGGTGCAGATGCTCGCACATACATCCTTCACGCCAACGACTTCCGCTATCCGAAATATATTTCTTTCCCGCGTAATATGGTGCATCCCAGCAATAATACTTCATACCAATCGGAATATCCTCTGGCGAAATGCTCCCAAACCGTGCCGGTTCATGGATAGAAACGCTATTGATCTCAAAACCGAGCGCAAAGCCAAGCATAGAACGTTCTTGAGTAATTGCCTCGCGTATTTGTGATGGTGCATAAAAAAATGGCTCAAAATGAAGCCCAAGGTTATGACCATACTCCTTAGTAAGGCGCTGAAAGACCGGGAGATGGGGCAAAGCAAATGGATTATACGTCCGGGCGTGTAGGCGTATAAAATACGTTGAGGAAATACCGTACCGATGCTCTATTTCCGCCATTGCAAGAACATTATTTGGCTCGAAATCAATATCGTGAATCATTTCAATATCATGGTCTGAAGCACCGATACGCTCTGCACATTCAGCATAATGGCGGAAAGAGAAATCACAGGACATAGAAAAGAGAATTATCGTGAATGAAACGTTTTCGCAGGAACCCCAGCAACAGTGGTGTCGGGCGGCACATCCCGTACAACGACAGCACCCAAACCAACAACAGCATTGTTTCCGATCCGTAAGCCCTCACGAATGGAACTACTGGGCGCTATCCAAGCATTTTCGCCAACCTCAACGCTGCCAGCAATCATCGCCAGCGCAATAATTTGCGCATTCCGACCAATGTGGCAATTATGAGCAATATGCACCAAATTATCAATCTTTACGTTATCTTCGATGACCGTATCATCAAATGTTCCTCGGTCGATACACGCTCCTGAGCCGATTTCAACATTATCACCAATCCAAACACCGCCTAAATGCGCGATTTTGAACCAATCGCCCTGCTCATCTTTTTCGTACCCGAAACCATCGGCACCCAAAACACAATTGCTGTGCAAAATACCATTCTTACCAATGCGCACACCACCATAGACCACCGCTCCGGCAAAAATTCGCGTCCCTTCGCCGATAATAGCATTTGCGTCTATATGTGCCGCTTCGGAGCAGTAAATACGGCTCTTGCTACCATCAGGATTTATACGCTCGGCAAGAGAAAGCTCTTGGGTAGGCTTGGCAAAACAATGGCTGAATTTGGCAATTTGTAAACGGGGAAACCGCGTCAGAAGAAAGGTTTTATCAGCCTTTTCAGCAGATATGGAGTAATCGGTGATGATGACAGAAGCTGGGCAATCTACAACGCGCTCCAATGAATCAACTTTTGACGACATCGCAAACGTCATGCCGCCACGTTGAGCAAAATCAGCAGAGAATTTAGCAACATAGTACACCTCCCGTTCTTCATCGCCAAGAATGCGTGCGTCGCTCACAAAGTATGGTCGTAAATCGCGGAGAAGCATACGAAAAGCCTGTTGTTATGCTGTTTTGAGCGTAATAAGCGTGATTTCCGGCGGTACACCAAGCCGCACAGGAATACCCGTTGTGCCGATGCCACGATTAACGTAAATATGCTGCCCCAACTGGTAGTCATCAGCATACAAGCCCGCTACTTGCTTGTACATCAGTGCGGCTGGCGTAATATCCATGCCGAAAACGCTCAATCCCATCTGCCCACCATGCGTATGCCCGGAGAGCGTGAGGTCAACGAGAATATTTCCCTGCAATGTTTCATGCGGCTTGGCGTGTATTTTTTTGTCCCAAAATGTGGGATCGTGTGCCATCAATATTGTGGGATATTCCGGCGATAGTCCCTGCATTGCTGCGTCAAGATTGCCATAGCTTTGCCGCAAACCCGTATTATCAATCGCTGCGAGTTGCAGACTTGCCCCATCAACGCGAAAGGTGATATTTTGATTAACGAGTAGTTTGACCCCCACAGCGCGAATTGTCGAGAGTATTTCATTGTGCGCTGCGCCCGTTGAGTAATGGTCGTGGTTGCCCAAGCACCCCCAAAGACCAAATCGCGCATTCTTTTCGGCAAAAGCGCATAAACGCTGGATTTGTGGCAAAATAAGTGGTAGTTCCAATGCCCGCCAATTCACCCAATCTCCCGTAACCAGCACCATATCTGGTCTGAGCGATTCCACAAGACGACAAACCTCCTGCATGGGTTGTTCCGAGAAAAACGAACCCGCATGAATATCGGAAATTTGCGCAATCGTTATACCCTGAAACTGACGTGGAAGATTCTTGATTGGAATTTCAACACGGTGAATTTCAAAATCATAAAGCGTATAAAGCGCATCTGTCCCCAAATGCAGTACCGGAGCGGCTGCCAGAGCATAACCGCCGATATTGACAGCTTTGGTCAGAAAAGCACGGCGCGAAACAAGGTGAGTGTCGTTTTGGGCAAATGTTGATGGTGCGTTAAACGGCTTGGAGACTTGTTTTGGCAATTCTTGCACTGTGGGCAATGCCGTTAAAAAAAAGCGAGAAGCTATGCCCCGAACAGCATGAATACGGAAAAAGAGCGCTTGTGTACGTTGAAGCAGAGAGATATTGTTGACCGAATGTGCAGCGCGAATGGTAAGGTCAATCACGTACATCAACATATCCACCAGACGAGTATTAAAGCGGTGTTGCAGCCATTTCACCACCGTCCGCCCGACAATGAACGCAACGACGGGAATTTTCGGCATATACCAGACAGTCAGCGCTTTATGCAGAAATTTATTCAAAGGGCTGGGGTACCACTCGACCTGGCGCAAATAGACTGTGAAGGGAAAAACAAAAAACATCACTACGCCAAGCGCAATCGGAAGCGTGTACCAGAGTGATTTCCAGCCTTTTTTGCGAACAAACGACCGCCATGCCGCCAGAGCAATCACATCCAATGTCGTCTGCAAAATGCCGACAACCACAAAAAACAACAGCAAGCGCCATGAAAATTCAACAAGCATCGCGGTTCTACTGCCAAAAGTGAAACGGGATTGTTACAGCAAAAATACGGAATTTTTGGGTCAAAAGTTACGACGACTCGCCCAGCGCCGCTAGCACTTGTTCAGCGATTGTTCGACTCCACCCGATTCCTTCGTGAACGTAGCGGTGGGCTATTAATCCTTGTTTTTTGCGCGTTTCCGGCTCTTGAAGCATGATTTGAAGCCATTGGAAAACGTCGTCGCTATTCCGCACCAGCGTTAAAGCGCCTTTTGCGTGTAACGCCTCTGCGTCACGCGCCCTGCCAATATTCCCTCCACACGCAATCGGTAAGCCGTACCCGGCGGGTTCGGTAACGCTATGAACACCACTACCAAAGCCACCACCGACAACGACAATATCCGCCAGTGCATAGAGTTTGAGAAGTTTTCCAATGCTATCAACGATACAATGTTTTGGTAGTTGAGTATCATTTCCGTCCTGAAAAGCGCTTAAAAACTCGCTTTCAGGAAGCAATTCTTTCAATCGGCGCACGTGTGCTTCATTGGGTTCGTGTGGCACGATAATAAGCTTCAGTCGCTCTCGCAAGGTGTGTTCCAAGCGTTTTACTGCTTCGATAACGCAGTCTTCATCGGGTTTCCACGAACTTCCCACGACAAGTACGCAATCATCGTCCGAAAAGATTGTGGCGGGAAGACCAAGCGTTTGCGCGATGTCATTCCTCGAACCTTGATTGGAAGACACTTGCGAGGCAATGCGGTCGAAGCGTGTATCGGCACTCGTTGTGATGGGTGCAGTAATACCCGATTGTTCAAATTTCACGGTTTCGCTTGAACCTGCCGTAAAAATTTGCGTGAGCAAGCCATACACCGCCCGCAGATACTCGCGTCCAAGCAACGTTCCGATAAGAAGGCTCTCGTTATTGAGCGTTGCACAAACAAGAAACGTTGGCGTGGAGCGGCTTTTGAGCGCCAATAGCATATTCCACCAAAGGTCGTACCGCGCAATCACGACCGCCGACGGCTGCACGAGATTGACAAAGCGCCCCATCGCACGTTTTCCATCAAGCGGCAGGTAAACAACAGCGTCCGCAAGCGCATATTGGTGCTGATGTTCGTAGCCAGACGGTGAAAAAAAAGAAACAATAATGTGGAGCGAAGGCAAAACAGATTTGCAATGTTCAATGATAGGCTTCAGTTGCTCAAATTCTCCCATCGAAGCCGCATGAAACCAAAGGCGCTTCGTCTTGCTCTCGTGCAATGAGGGTAGCCCAACGAGAGTTTGCCATGTTGCCTTCAGTCCTTGACGGCGCAACCGTGCTTTCTTGCTGACAAGGGTAGCAAGAAAAAATGCGATGTGCAGTAGAGGAACTGCCATCGCATTGTAAAGCGCGTATAAAATGGTTCGTTTCACAGATACAAAATGATGTGAACGCAGTGAATCCGCGTTCAACAACTAAAAATGCTGAAATTTTGCTGGGCGCTTTTCAAGAAATGCGCTCGTTCCTTCCTTAAAATCGGGAGTATTGCAGAGTTCGGCAAAGCGCTCTGCCTCGAAGGTCATTCCTTCGATGTGTCCGAGTTCTTCGGCGGCAAGAATGGCTGTGAGTGCGGCATGGACGGCTGTTTGACTGCGGGTGAGTATCGTTTGCACAAATTTTTCTGCTCGTGCAAGAAGCTCCTCTTGCGGAACAATGTCGTTCACAAGTCCGATTTTCTGCGCCTCCTGAGCCGTAACGCGGTCGCCGGATAAAATCAATTCCACAGCCTTTGCCCTGCCGACAAGCCTTGTCATGCGCTGCGTACCGCCGTATCCGGGCAATATCCCCAACGATACTTCCGGCAAGCCGAATTGCGCATTCTCCGACGCAAAGCGTATATGGCAAGCAAGCGCCATTTCGCATCCGCCACCGAGGGCAAATCCATTGACGGCTGCAATGACGGGCTTACCGAGATGCTCAATGAGATTTGCCACCGACTGACCGCGCTCGGCAAATGGTAAACCGGAATGTCCATCTAACGGCTGAAGTTCGGCAATATCTGCGCCCGCCGCAAATGCTTTTGCGCCGCTTCCCGTCAGAATAACAGCGTGGACGGTGCTATCGTGCTGTGCTTGCGTCATGGCATGATGCAGGTCAGCGAGAAGTTGACCATTGAGGGCATTGAGTTTATCGGGGCGATTGAGCGTAATGATGATATAGCTCTGCTTTTTTTCGACAAGAAGCGTGAGATAGCTCATAAATACTGGTGTTGAGATTTGAAAAATAATGATTGGCAAAAAAATTATTGTTTCAGGCTTTCCCGTTTTTGCTTCCACTCATTCCAGCCACCAACATAGACAAATACTCGCGTAAAGCCCATTTTCAGTAAATTATCGGCAAGTTCATGACTGAGTTCGCAAGCCCCACCGCCGCAATATGCCACAATCGGCTTATCACGCGGAAGCCCGATGACACGCGGGATATTTTGCTCAAATTCGGGCGTATAGATGCTGATAGCACTGCCGATATGTCCCAAATCAAACTCGTGTTTTGGGCGAGCATCAATGAAGAGAACATCAGGGTTTTGGAGCAGTTTTTCTACTTGGTCAAACCGAATTTCCAATGCTTTTGCATTTGCCGTTGCGGGCGCAGAATTGGTCTGCACCTGTGGTGTGGACTGGGTTACAACGGCTTGTGGAGTGGTTTTCGCCGAGTTTGGGGTGGATGAAGATTGCGGTGCGGGTTGTTGCAATGGTGTTTTTTGCGAAGGTGGGACTGCTTCTGAAGGCGCATTGGTACTGGATTTGGGGGTTTGTGCATCTTGCGACGACAATGCCGATTCGGAAGAAGATTGCGCTGGAAGTGTTGAAGAATCGGGCTTCTGTGCCAATGCCGTAATTAACGAATCCGATGCAACGGTGACCGTTTCGGTGCGCACAAGCGGCAGGGGTTTTGGCGAAAAGGCATTGTAACTCAGGGCTAAAATTGCCGACACGCCCAATATAATCGCTGTTTCGCGCAAAAAAATGATGGTACGGTTCATTGAATACACAGTGGAATGAAAAAAGTATTTGCCAAGATTAAGAATCGGAAAAATTACGCAAAAAAGCCCTTTCCCAAAAGCACTTTTCGTTGTGCGGCACGATATAAAAACAAAAGGCTTCAGAAGAATCTTCTGAAGCCTTTTGGAGAAACTTTTGCCCAATCTTATTTCGCGCCTTCGACATCTCTGATAAGTCCGGCAGAAATATCGGCAAGTTTTTTGACATTTTCCTGTGGTACGGGTTTGCCTTTGTCAACGCTGACGAGTGTTTTGACTTCGCCAAGTTTTGCGGTGATGCTTTTTACCAAGTCATTGCCTTTTGCCGTGCTGCTCAGACCATTCATTTCGCCAATCAGGTATTCGACAAGTTTTGGATTGCGAATGATGGAGGTCGCATCGGCGCTATAATTAGCAGCAAGTGATTTGGTAACAACATTCAAGCCTTCAAGCCAGCCACCGATGGTAACGAGAATGGCAGCATCTTTATCAAGGCGGTTCAATTTTTCTTTAACGGTTGTTTGCTGGTCGTCGAGCATACCGCGTACTTCTAGCCATTTACCTTGCTTGACAAGGGCAAACATTTTATCATTGAGCGATTGCTCAATGTTTGCATTGAGTTTGCCACTCAGTCCGGCAACGGTCGTTGCCATATCCGCGAATTTATTTTGATCTTTGCCTTGAATAGCGACAAATGCGTCGCAAATGCGGGTGCCAAGATTCAGCGCAATGGTGTACTTGTTGGCATAGCTGCTTTTTTTATTGAAGGTCGGCAGAGTTTTCCAATTCACTTGTGCTTTGGACAAACTATCCAAATTATGGAAAACAAGTGCTGACGGCGGCACATACACTTGGGTTGTTACTTGAGCATACGAGACAAGGCTCGACGCGAACATAGTCAAAACTGCTGCGGCAGAGACCATTACATAACGGACGCAAGAACATTTCATACAATCCTCATTGAACAAATTAGGTGTGAAACAAGAGTATTAAAAATTTCGGTAAATTTGATGATACCAAACGTTATGGTATTAAGACAACAACTCAGTCCCAAAAGGTTTATGCAATCGGGTTTTGCCATGCCGATACTGCCGAGAAAATGATTCTCGGCAATGCTTCGGCAAATATAGTTAAAGTTTATGATTTTCCTATTGCAATCATGCGGCAATATGCAGAGCGTTTTTTCACCTTGTTTTTCCTCAATATTCACCTATATTTACAATCTTGGCACAAATGCCTTTCGGCAGCAAATGTGCGCTCGTGGAACTATTTCCACGAGACGTTTTGTTTTTCACCGATTTCACTAATTATGCAAATTCACGAGTTTGAACGCGGCTTACAAGGTCGTGTCGCAATTATCACTGGTGCTGCCGTCGGCAATGGACGCGCCTTTTGCGAACGCCTCGCCGAAGAAGGCGCAATTATCGTCATTGCCGATATTGCCGATGCCAGCGAGACCGTTAAAGCAGCCGAGGCAATCGGCGCACGGGTTTTGAGTCTGAAAGTAGATGCCACCAATCCACAAGACGTTCAACAAATGGCTCAAACCGTGTTGAAGGAGTTTGGACGGATTGATATTCTCGTTCACAATGTCGGCAAATATGAGGAAGAACCTTTTGAACTCCTTTCGTTCGACCAGTGGCGGCAGATGCTCGACCTCAACTTAAATAGCCTTTTCTTGACGACCAAAGCCGTTCTTCCAGCCATGAAAGAAAAAGGCTTCGGGCGCATTATCGCCCTCTCCTCTGACACCGTGTGGCTGGGAACGCCGTATCTAACGCACTACGTTACAGCGAAAATGGGCGTGATAGGTTTTGTGCGATCTCTGGCAAGTGAAGTCGGCAAATATGGCATCACGGCAAACGCTATCACGGTTGGTCTCACGGCAATTCAACGCCCAGAACAGGGCGGGCGCGTGAGCAGCTCTATTTTAGAGCATATCCTCCCGACGCAAAGTGTGCAGCGCGGCGACGAGCCACACGATATTGCCAACGTCGTTACCTTTCTCGCACTTCCGGCTTCCGGCATTATCAATGGTCAAACACTCAATGTGGATGGCGGCGTAGCAAGGCACTGAGATAAGAAAAATCGTTCTGTCTGGCTTGAAATCGTTCATCTTAAACGTTTTTGACAGAATATCTGTCAAACGAAACAACCAAATGCAACCCTCATTTTTCATTTTTTTGAACACACTATGAACTTCTCTCGCATTACGGCTCTTGTTACCGTTTCAACATTAGCATTGTCCGGCACTGCTTTGGCGCAAACAAAGAAAACGACCACGACGAAAAAATCAACATCGTCGAAATCGTCCAAAACGACAACGGCACCCGCCAAAACCACAGCGCCTGCGCCAGCAGCAACCACTCCAGCGCCAGCGCCAACGACTACTCCAACACCTACGCCCGCTCCAACCCCAGCGCCCACGCCCGCTCCTGCTGCTCCGACTCTTACGCCAAGCCTTGCCTCAAGTGGTTTGCAAGAAGCACTCACCAAAGGCATTCAAAAAGGCGTGGAACTGGTCTCGAAGCCCGATGGATACTTGGGCAATCCGCTTATTAAAATTCCCTTTCCACCAGAATTTAAAATGGTAGAAGACGGCGTTCGGAAAATTGGACTTGGGAACGTCGCTGACCAAGCCGTTACCTCTATGAATCGCGCTGCCGAGCAAGCCGGATCGGATGCCTTACCGATTTTCTTGGATGCTATCAAACAGTTGAATTTCAATGATGTTATGTCTATTCTAAACGGTAGCAATGACCGCGCCGCAACGGATTTCCTTCAGCGCACAACGTCCGATCAGCTTGTCCAGAAATTCAAGCCAACTATTAGCGATGCACTCACCAAAGTAGAAGCCACGCGCTATTGGGGACAAATCACCCAAGCCTACAACCAGATTCCGTTTGTGCAAAAAGTGAACCCAGATTTATCCGATTACGTGACCAAACGCGCTATCGAAGGCTTATTCACGATGGTTGCGCAAGAAGAGAAAAATATTCGGCAAAATCCTGTTGCTCGCACCAGCGATGTTTTGCAACAAGTCTTTGGTGGAATCACCAAAAGTATTGGTAAGTAAAAACGGAAGTATATCGGGAGTCCGCACGTGAATATTGGGCGGACTCCCGATGTGTTTTCCCCCTGATTTGTCTTTTCTGCTTTTACCAATGTTTGCCATGAACGCATACCGCATAGAAACTCGCATTCCCGACAATCATCTTTTACATATTCCTGTTCCAACCTTTGCCACAGGCGAAAATGTCGAGGTGATTATTCTTACCAAAGACACAATTCCCCCTACTCTATCGTTATCTGCTCTGCACGGGACAGTGCTGCGGTACGATGACCCCACAGAGCCACTGCCGCCGGGCGATTGGGAGGCGTTGCCATGATTCTGTTGGATACGCATATTTGGGTATGGTATCTGAGTGACTCTTCAGCACTTGACAATCACACGAAGCGCACTATTGCTGATAATGCGGGTGGCGGCTTTGCCGTGAGCATGATTTCTTATTGGGAGGTGGCTAAATTAGTGGAAGTACAAAGGATTCATCTTTCACAACCTGTGGAAACGTGGCTGAATACAGCACTTTCCCACTCCAATATTCAGGCGATAAATCTCACAACGCGCATTATCGTTGAATCCACGCAATTACCCCAGCCATTTCACCGCGACCCAGCCGATCAGATAATTGTGGCAACCGCACGGGTACTGGGGATTCCCATGCTGACAATGGATGGAAAAATTCTTGCGTATCCACACGTACAAACTCTTTAGTCTTTCCCACGACGGTACCTATACTGAGCCTTCTTTTCGTCAAAAATGCGCACCCTTTTACGCTATCATCGTCTCAAAACCGCATGAAAACTCGCCTACTGACCACTCTCCTCTTCTCGGCAATGCTGCTTCTCACCAATCGTTGGCTTTCGTATCAAGAAGGCATTGATATTTTGAAAGCTGCTGATACGCACAGTTACATGACGATTGCCCAAGCTGCACCTGCATTGCCAAATCTTCCACCGGAAGCACTGTTGCCAACAAACCACACGGCGCGGTTTATCGTGCCATACTTGACGGGAGCGGTTGCGCATTTTACGGGGATTAGGCATGAATGGGTGTTTTTGCTGGCAACACTCTTGTTTTGTGCCGTCGTTATTTGGGCGTGTCACCAGATGTTCGAGGAATTACGGCTTGATACAACAGCTTACACGCTCTCTATGGCATTGCTCATTTTTAATCCGTATATGTTTCGGTATTATCTTGCTGTTCCGGCGATGGTCAACGATGTTGTTTTTGTTGCCGGACTGTCGCTCACGCTCTTGGGCTTGCTACGGGGCAGATTCCCGCTTGTTTTGGTTGGCGCTCTGACGGCACTTGCGGGACGGCAAAATGCGCTTGTTTTCCTTCCTGCCGTTGCGCTCTGGATGTTTTGGGGCGAGAAATGGCGCACAGGCGGTATCGTTCCTGCGTTGACGCGCTTTGGTATTGTGGCAGTCAGTGTTGTGGGGGTATATCTGGTCATTGGGCGCATTATTGCTCCTTTCAGTGTGCGAGGGATGGAGAGCGACGCTATTCTGGGATTGCTGCGCTGGGTGCTTGCGCCATCTGCCGGAAAAACAAAGGTTTTAGCGGAATATGGCTTACGGACGGTGATTTGTCTGCTATTTCCACTGTTTATTATGCTGGCAATCCTCCTAGAACGGCGCTTGAGTGGTCTATCCTTGAAAGCCGCTTTGATGCTGCTACCGCGTGAGTTTTGGTTTGCGTTGGCGTTTGTCGCCTCTCTCTACGGCTTTGCGTTTCTAGGCGGACCTGAACTCTTTATGAGCGGTGTCACGCGCTACGTCTCGCATACACTTCCGGCGATGATTCTTGTCTTTGGTTTCATGCTCAAATCTTACAGCTCATTTGGCGAAACAAAAAGTGCAACGATGATGATAAGCGCTCTTTGTGCTATGGGGTCGTTCCACCATATGACAACATTCGGCGGAACAACTTCCGATAGAGCAATGTATTTTGCGGTGATATACTGTATTCTTGCTATTTTTGCAGGTATGGTGGCGTTTGTGTCATTACACAGATATGATGATTGATAAATAACGACGATATGCTTTTTCACAAAGGAGGTTATGATGCAAGACGATAACAAAAAAATTATTGAACTCCTTGCTGAATCGCTCCATGAACAGCGCGAAATGCGTCTGGAAATGCGAGGAATGCATTCGGAAATGCAAGGAATGCGTCTGGAAATAAACGAAATGCGCGGCGATATTCAACAACTTCAGCAAAGTGTTCGGGAATTACGCGAAGACTTCCGCGATGAGCAGCGTAGCACCCGCAATGCTATCTGGGAACTAACGCAGCTTTTGGAAAAAGTTGCCCTTGAGCCAATAACGCGACAAGGCATGGAGATTTCCGAGTTAAAGCAGCGTGTGAGCGTGTTAGAGCAGTCTCGCAAAGCCGCATAAAAGCCCAATTCAACCCCAAAAACATCATTTTTCGCAACAGCGTGGCTCAAAATACTATAACTCGCAAACCGCATAAACACTCCGTTTCTTTCGTCATTCCGTGTTTGAATGAAGAAAAGGTTTTGCCCTACGTTCTGACAAAAATTAAGCATCTTCAGGATAATGTTCTCACTGACCGTCGCGTGGAAATTATCGTTTCCGACAATGGTTCCACCGACCGCTCTGTGGAAGTGGCGGAATCCTTCGGCGCACGAGTGATTCACTGCCCGCAGCGCGGCTATGGCGCAGCGCTTCAATGCGGCATTTACGGCGCGGAGTGCGAGGCGGTAATTTTTGCCGATGCCGACGATACCTACGATTTTTTAGAAGCTCCCACGCTCTTGCACAAACTCGATGAAGGGTACGAAATCGTGCTGGGGTCGCGTCTGCAAGGAACGGTTCACGAAGGCGCAATGCCATTTTTACACCGCTACATCGGGACTCCCGTGCTGACATGGCTTATCAACACGCTGTATGCAAAAGGCGATTATCGCCTGACAGACTGTAATTCCGGTTTTCGATGCTTCCGCAAAGACGCATTTATGCAGTGGGGCGTAAAAAGTCCGGGAATGGAGTTTGCCTCAGAAATGATTGTGAAAGTAATGAAATCCGGTGCAGATATTACCGAAGTCCCCGCTTCGCTTTCGCCCGACAAACCCGGACGACATCCGCATTTGCGGACATGGCGCGATGGTATGCGGCATCTGCTCCAAATCGTTTTGGAATCGCCGGAACTCTTCAATACCGTCGGAAGCGCATTATGGCTGGCTTCGTGGCTGGTTCTTTTGGTAGGCTTGGCGACGGGTCCCGTGAGTGTGGGAATATTCTCGGTCTTGGGCATTCATACGATGATGTTTGCGCTTTTGGGCAGTATTTTTGGGCTGGCATTTTGGGCGGTGGGCTTGTTTATTTCGGCAAAACATCCATCCTCGGTGCGGCTCTACACGACGTTTAATGCTTGGCAGGAAGACCGCCTTTTCTGGTTTTCCTTTTGGTTTGGAGCGCTCAGTGTAGCATTTTTATTGGCAATCGTCGTGCGCTGGGGCATGGGTGGCTTTGCGAATTTAGCGCTTGAGCGCGAAACCTTGGCGGTGATTGCCTTTGGTGCAAACGGAATTTTGCTTGTGGCAAATGTGCTGACGGCTCATTTGATTAAGCGATTGTAAAGCCTTGTGGGTATAATTATGGCGTATAAAGATTTTACGTTAGACGATTTAGCAGAGCGTTTCGGCGTAACGAATCGCATCGGTTCGCTTTTTCCTGTGCTGCCTCCGCTTGAAATTAGTTCTGCCTTGCGCGATGCACTGGAAACCGCACAAGAACTGCGTTTAGTAAGCGAAAAAGCCAAATGTGAAGCTGTAGTCTTTCCGTTGCTTGTGGATTTGCGGAAAAAGAATGGTAAATTTTTTATGATTCATTCGGGCGAATCGCTGAATGCTGATGCAAAGCGCGGTTTGAAGGGTGAATGCGATTTTATTCTCGCCAAAGACACCCAATCGCTCACCATCAACGCCCCGATTATGCAAATTGTCGAGGCAAAACGCAATGATTTTGATATTGGTATTCCTCAGTGTGCCGCGCAATTACTGGGCGCACAGATTGTCAACGCAAAAAAAGGTACACCGATGGAGGCTATTTACGGATGCGTGACCACGCTCAACGATTGGATATTTATGCGCTTAGAAGGCAGTGAGATTGTTGTTCATCGGCGCACGTATTTTTTGGCAGAAATTGGTGAAATTTTGGCAGTGTTTCAGCATATTTTGGACAAGTACAAGCATTTATCTACGTCGGAGCATTGATGAGTACCTCATACGATGTTCGCTGGAAACAACGCTTTGCAAATTTTGAAAAAGCGTTTATCTTTCTGGACAATGCCTTGCACATCAAGCAACCAAGCGCCTTAGAAGAAGCTGGTATTGTCCAAGCGTTTGAATTTACATTTGAATTAGCATGGAAAACGCTAAAAGATTATCTTGCTGCCAACGGCGTAGATGCGCAATTTCCTCGCGATGTGGTGAAACAAGCATTTCATTATGATTTGATTATCAACGGCGCTTTGTGGTTGGAAATGCTTGAAAAACGGAGCCTGATGGCTGATACCTACGATGAAGCCAATGCACAAGCCGCAATGCTGCTCATTCGGACAAAATTTGCGCCGTCGCTCACCGAACTTCATACACACTTGAACATCATAAGCAGACAATATTCTCCATAGAAACCGAAAAAGCACAATTCTTTCAACACATTTTTTCTCAAGCCTCCAACAACGCATTATGACAGACATCCGCGAACTCAACGAGCGCATCCAACGCGAGAGCGCTTTTATCGAACTTCTGGTTGGCGAAATTAGCAAAAGTATCGTTGGGCAAAAGTATATGGTCGAACGCCTTTTGATTGCCTTGCTTTCCGACGGACATATTTTGCTGGAGGGCGTTCCCGGACTAGCAAAAACGCTTGCTATCAAAACCCTCGCATCGGCTATTGATGCACGCTTCAGCCGTATTCAATTTACTCCCGATTTGCTTCCGGCGGACGTACTCGGCACAACGATTTACAACCCCGCCACCACGCAATTTTCCGTGCGGCAAGGACCCATTTTTGCCAATTTTATTCTTGCCGATGAAATCAACCGCGCTCCAGCAAAGGTACAGAGCGCCCTTCTGGAAGCAATGCAAGAGCGCCAAGTCACGATTGGCGAAAAAACGTTCAAGCTGGAAGAGCCATTTTTGGTGCTGGCAACGCAAAATCCAATTGAGCAAGAAGGCACCTACCCGCTTCCTGAAGCGCAAGTTGACCGCTTTATGCTCAAGGCGCTTATTACCTATCCTACACGCGAGGACGAGCGTATGATTATGCGCCAGAATCTCTCGAATGAGAAAGTAAATATCAATCCTGTTGTCTCGCCGCAAAGTATCTTGAAAGCCCGTGCTGTGGTGCGCGAGGTCTATATGGATGAAAAAATCGAACAATACATTTTAGACATCGTTGCCGCGACCCGCAACCCGCAACAATACAAGCTCGGCAAGCTGGCAAACCTCATTAGCTACGGCGGCTCGCCCCGTGCGACGATCGCGCTGGCAACGGCATCGAAGGCATTCGCCTTTATCCGTCATCGTGGGTACGTGATTCCAGAGGATGTTCGGGCAATTTGCCACGACGTACTGAGACACCGCATCGGATTGACCTACGAAGCGGAAGCAGAAAATATGCGCTCCGAAGACATAATTAACGAATTGTTGAACGCAGTAGAGGTTCCTTAATGCGATTAGCGTTGCAGAATAGACTTGTCAAATACGTTGCTACGGCGGTGTGCGCTTTTGTACTGTTAGTGCAGTGGGGATGCGATTTTCCGACTGCCCAAACGCCGTTGGGAACGCCCGATTACCAGACCACGCTTGTTCGTTATGTGAAATTGACTGACTCCACCATGAGCGCACCTTCGTCACCGCAGATTCTTGAAGCAACATTTGCGACCTATTCTGCCGTAACGCGCTCAAGAGTTGATACAACAATTCGCACAGCAACTGCCGCCAGTATCAGTGTCACCCCGTTTATTACGCCTTTGTCGGATACGGGACGGGTCACGGTACGCGAAGTAAATCCTGTTCCGGGCAAATCTGATTTCCCGCCAGCACGAATAGTATTTGGGTTGCGTGGTGCAACCTACACGATTATTGGTTTGCCACCATCGCAAAACCGACGTAATCAGCTCATTGTCGATACGATTTTGACGGTGGCAGCCCTTCCGTCCAGTCCTCCGGCAAATACCGCCAATATTCGTTTTGTCAACTGCGTCAACGACCTCACAAAGACCTACTCACTGATAGTCGGATGCCCAAGCGGAGCGCCCTTGAGTGCATATCTCCGATACCGTACCAGTAGTGCTGCGCTGCCAATAGCCGTTTCCGGCGATAATGTTGTGAGCCTTGCCCTAACGGAGCAGGATGTTCCAATATCGTCAACAGCAACGGCTCCGCCGGCCGTGCAAAAGGGTTTGTTTAATCTTCGCCCGCTTTCGGCGGGGAATAACTATACGATTCTGCTCTACCAAGTCAAGGGTGCGCTACGTTTGATGGCGCTCAACGACCGCAATGATGAGAAAATTACTGCTGACACTGCCAATGCGCCGTCCACCTTTGTCCGCGTTGCGAATCTCTCCGGCGGTGTGCTGGAATCGGTATTGTACGGCAATAATGCTATCGTCAACGCTGTTTCCAATGACACGCTTACGAAGTATGAATCCGTGACAGCCTGCACATCGGCGGGAAGCGATACGCTGATTCTCAATCGCCGTAATGGTTTACGCCAACAACGACTGGCAACCTCGCTTGCAGTCAATGGCTCGCAAACGCTGCTCATTGGCGACAGTTCTGCCGTCGCAGCGCCGGCTCTGACAATGATGATACCGCAAACATCTGTTGCGGTGCGGGTTGTAAATTTGTCCTCGAAAAGCGTGAGTGTTTTTCGCGGGGCAACTTCGGGAATGAGAATGCAAGCACTGGCAGAAAATTTAGGAAAAGGCAGCATTGGTGGAGCCATCCAAATACCGCGTGAAACCTTGCAGCCCTTTATGGTCTTTACGACCAATTCTCCGCAACAAATACTGCAAACAAGTGTTGATGCGCTTCCTACTAGAAGCACGGCGACATCGTATTTTCTTGTTGTTCAAGACAGTCGGATGGTTTTTGTGCCGGACGAATCTACATTAACTGCCCCAGCAGCAGCAGCCTTGACAGCTATGGGCAAAGGCGCTCTTGTGCATATTGTTCACGCCTTTGCCGATGAAACGAATGCAACAGCTGTTTCCGTTGGTACTGGAAACGGCACTGGTGGAGTAGTTTTGAGTGATCAGGTCAGCTATGGAGGGTCGCGATTAACCGTGCTACCCGAAGGAAATGCGCAATTTACGATTGGAGGAGCAACGAGTTCTATGGCAAACGAACCTCTGAAAAGTAATGCCCATTACGTGGCGATAGGTATTGTTGCGCAGGGCGGGCGGCGAGTCCTTGTTGAGCGCGGGCTGTGGACACAAGAAGGAAATAATACGAAATTTACCCCAAGCCTTGCTCAAGGCTCTGCCCGATATTTGAATGCAACACTTGATGTCGATAGCGTTCGTGTTGATGCCGGATCCGGTAGAGGTCTTACATTTGATCGCAATATGGACAAAGGGAAGTTTATCTATACATATGAGCCATTTATGACGAATCAAATCGCTACGTTACGATTCAATTATGGTGATAAAAACTTCTATACAGCACAAAGTCTAAACTTTTCCGTCGGCAGAGCGTACACTATAATTTTTTCAGGACGCGCAAAGGATAGCAACGGTAACAATGCGTATAATGTTATTCTTCTCCAAGAGTTTTGAAAAATATTTCCTTCGATAATTTTCCCAAAGCCATGAACGATTACCAATCCCTCTACGAGCGCATCGTCACGCGCCTTCAAAGCGTCCGCTCGAAAGAACTGACGCTTTCGCTTACCTCTGGTCTGCTCTGGGCGGGAGCCTGTTCGCTGGCATTATTGCTGGTTTTGACGGGGATTGAGGCATTAGCATATTCCGGCATTGCTTCGCGGACGACGATGGTGGCGGTGTGGCTCTTGGGAACGATGGTGGTTCTGAGCGTGTTCGCGGGCAAAGCAATTATGCGGCTTGTAGGGATTCAACCCAAAGACACCGATGACACGATGGCTCTGCGCGTCGGGCGTTTTTACGACGATGTGCAAGACAAACTTTTGAACGCGCTTCAACTCTACCGTTCCAGCACCATACAAGGCGCTTATTCCAACGAACTCGCTTTGGCAAATTTCGGTGCTGTTGGCTCACGTGCTGAAACTCTTGATTTTGAGGCAATTTTAGACAAAAAACCTCGCAAGACCGCATTCATGCTCTTTGGCGGTGTGGCGGTATTCACGGCGCTTGTCTTTGCGATTTTTCCGAGCGCAATGGGTTCGGCGCTTTACCGTTTGCGGCATTTTTCGCAGTCATTTATCCCACCGGCACCGTTTGTACTCATTTTGGAGCCTCTTCAGCAAAAAGTCTTGCGAGGGGCAACCGTAGAAATCCGCGTCCGCACAGCACAGAACCCGGAAATAAGCAAATACGGGCCTCCTATGGAAATCATGCTCCGTTTGCGGGAAAAATTGGACGGCTCGTCGTCGTCAGGCGATGAAACCTTTGATTCCTTCACGCTCCGCCCCGATTCATTGGGCGTTTTTCGCTTCAATCTTCCGGCGGTCAAACGCAGCGTGGAAGTCTTCGCCGAAGTGCCGTGGTACTTAGATGTTGTGCGCTCGGAGCGCGGTGCAATTACCGTTTTCGATCGTCCCGATATTCGCGGACTTTCCGGCAGTGTCACGCCTCCGGCATACACCAAAATTCCACCTCGCAGCCTTGATGAAAACACGGCTTCAGTGATGTCGCTTGCGGGGTCGCGTGTAGAACTGACGGCACTTTCCAATAAAGTCTTGAAACGTGCGGAAATTGTCCTGTTGAAAAATTCTGCAACAGGCGATTCCACCAAACGCGATACCGTGCGTGTCCCTTTGAATGTTAATGACCGCCGTGCTTCGGGAGCATTTTCGCTGAATTTTTCCGGTGAGTATTTTATTCGCATCGTGGATGAAAATGGTGAGGAAAACGCCGACCCAATTCGCTATTCTGCCCTTGCCTTGCGCGACGGTGCGCCGTCCATAACGCTCTTGCAGCCCACAAGCGATGCGGAATTGACCGAAACGGGCTTGCTGCCTATCAAAGTCGCTCTTGCCGATGATTACGGCTTTTCGGGACTAAAGCTGCATTATCGCCGCACGGAATCTCGCTATTCGCCAGCGCAAGAAAAATTTTCGCAAATTCCGATTGGATTTATGGGTAGCGAAAAGTCCTTGGAAGTGCCGTATATCTGGGATTTGAACAAAATCGGGCTTGCGCCATCGGATAAATACGAGTTTTTCCTTGAAGTCACCGATAATGACGTTGTGACGGGTCCCAAATCATCCCGAACCAGCATTCTGACAGCGCGGTTGCCGTCTCTGGATGAAATTTTCAAAGAAGCGGATAAAACGCAGGAAATCGCTGCGAAAGATTTGCAAAAAGTGCTAAAAGATGCCGAAACGATGAAACGCGACATGGAGGAAATCTCCCGCGAACTCCGCAAACAACAGGAAAAACCGCAAGCCGATTGGAAAGAAAAGAAGCGGATAGAAGACTTGCTCAAAAAGCAAGACGATATGCAAAAGCGCGTGGAAAACGTGCAGAAGCAGCTTGAGGACATGACGCAGAAACTCCAGCAAAATCAAAGCATTTCGCCAGAAACCATGCAGCAATACATGGAGGTTCAGAAGTTGCTCAAGCAAGTCAACGTGCCGGAGATGCAAAAAGCAATGCAGCAAATGCAACGCGCATTAGACCAAATGCAGCCGGAGCAGCTTCAACAGGCGCTTCAAAAATTCCAATTCAACGAAGAAGATTTCAAAAAGTCTATTGAGCGGACGATGAAAATTTTGAAGCGCGTTCAAGCGAATCAAAAATCGGACGAGCTTGCCAAACGTGCGAAAGAGTTGGATGAGCAGCAGCGCGATTTGGAAAAGCAAATGGACAACGCGAACATGAACGACAAGCAAAAGCGCGACGAAATGGCGGAAAAACAGGAGAAACTCAAGGAAGATATGCAGAATCTGAGTAAAGAGACCGATGACCTTGAGCAACTCATGAAAGAAATTCAGGAAAAAGGCGGACGCGATATGCCGATGGAAGAGATGAAAAAGGCTCAGGAAGCGCTTCAAAAGGAGCAGACAGAAAAGGCAATGCAAGACGCAAAAGAGCAGATGCAACAAGGCAAACAGCAAGAAGCAAAGCAGCAGCAGCAAAAGGCGCAGCAAAACTTGCAGAAATTTGCCCAGCAAATGCAAAATCTCAAAAAAGAGATGCAGCGCAATATCCAGCAAGAGGCAATCAAGCAGCTTCAGAAAGCAACGCAGAATATGCTTGAACTCTCGAAGCGCCAAGAGCAGCTCAAGCAAGAAAGCCAAAATATGGACTACAATTCCACGCAATTCCGCGAGAATGCTCAAGACCAAGCCAATGCGCTTCAGGACTTGAAAAACGTGGTTGGTCGTATGGCAGAACTTTCCCAGAAATCCTTCGCCGTAACGCCGGAAATGGGCAAAGAACTCGGCGAAGCAATGCAGCAAATGGAAAATGCAACCCAAAGCCTTGAAGACCGCAACGCCCAACAAGCCGGACAGCAACAAGGCGGCGCAATGTCCGCCATGAACCGTGCTGCGGCGCAGATGCAATCCATGTTGGGGCAGATGCAGCAGGGCAATGGTCCCGGCGGACAGCAACAAGGCGAGCAGGGCGAAGGGCAGGGGCAAGGCGGCGCATCCAGCTTTATGGAAAAACTCCAACAAGCCGCCGGACAACAGCAAATGCTGAATCAAGCAATGCAACAAATGATGCAGGGACAAGGGCAGGGGCAAGGACAGCAACAGCGCTTAGGGCAGCCCGGAGGCGAAGAAGCAGGGCGCATGGCGGCTCAACAAGAGGCAATCCGCAAATCGCTGGAAGACCTTGCGAAAGACCAAAAAGGCGGCAAACGCGCACTTGGTGACCTCGACAAGATGGCAAAAGAAATGCAGGAAATCGTAAGCGATATGAAAAGCGGGAATATTTCGGAGGAGACCATTCGCCGTCAAGAGAAGATTTTATCGCGGTTGCTGGATGCAAGCCGCTCGACAAGAGAGCAGGATTTTGAGAAGCAGCGCGAAGCAAAATCCGGACAGAATTTCTCCCGCCAAAGCCCCGCAGCAATAGACCTTCGTACCCAAGAAGGGCGCACTCGCGCCTTGCAAGAACTCCTACGTTCTACGCAGCAAGGCTACACGAAGGATTACGAAGCGCTCATTCGGCGTTATTTCGAGGCGTTGCAGAAGGTGGAGCAGAAAAATTGAGAAAGTTTTTGCGCAATCACACGCGCTCCGCTACTGCCAAAAACTCCCCTAAAATCTTTGTCAATACTCCAAATTCAATCAAAAAGCCATCGTGACCGTAAGGCGAGGAAATCTCGACATATTCTGCTCCGGGAATATGCGCCGCAAGCAAACGCTGCTCTTCCGGCGGAAAGAGAATATCCGTTGAAATGCCGACAACCAGCGTCCGCGCTTGAATCTGCGACAACGCCTCTTCTATGCTGCCGCGCCCACGACCAACATTGTGGCTGTCCATTGCTTTCGAGAGTTGCCAGTAAGCATGAGCGTTGAAGCGGCGCGTGAGCTTGTCGCCTTGATACGCCTGATAGGAAGCGGCGCGGTAATTATCAAGTTTGTCATTGTAGGGTTCATGCTGGGTTTTGCTAAAAGTATCGTAATTGCGGTAGGAGAGAATACCAATAGCGCGTGCTGCCTTCAACCCCGCCAAACCAGCATCCAAGCGGTCTTCAAAAAATGTCGGGTCGGCTTCGAGTGCCAAGCGCTGAGATTCATTAAACGCAATTCCCCATGGCGAATGGCGAGCATTTGTTGCCATTGGCACAATCGTTTCAAAGACCGTTGGCTCCAAAATTGCCCATTCCAACAACTGCTGCCCGCCCATTGAGCCACCCAAGCCAATCTGTATTTTTTCAATACCTAATTCTTGACGCAAAAGAATGTGCGCCCGCGCCATATCCCGCACCGTTACTTGCGGAAACGTGCGAAAATACGGTGTTTCGGTCTCCGGGTTGAGCGTATTTGCTCCTGATGAACCATAACACGAACCAAGCATATTTGCGCAAATGATGTAGTATTCCGATGGGTCGAACAAACGCCCCGTCCCGATAAGCCCATCCCACCAGACGGCAGCATCAGAATTGCCCGTCAAGGCGTGGCAAACCCATACGACGTTGTCTTTCGCCGCATTGAGTGTGCCGTAACTATGGTAAGCAATATCGAGATACGGGAGAGTAGCGCCATTTTCAAGGGTGAAAGGCGTATGAAGACGCAAGGTTTTATGCGGTGTGGAGATAAATTGCGGCATACTCATAGCATTGGTGGTGATTGAGGGAAGAAAGAAAAAATGCAGAACGTGGGAAAAGCAAGCCTCCACCACGTTCCGCAGAAAGAACAATCCGACGACGATGTTACGCCGTGATAGCAACTAATGCCGCCTGAAATGCTTGCTCAAAATCAGCTTTAATATCTTCAATGTGTTCCAAACCAACTGAAACCCTCACCAAACCTTGTACAACGCCCGCAGCACGCTGCTCTTCGTCGCTTAATTGCTGGTGCGTTGTTGTAGCGGGATGAATCACGAGTGTTTTCGCATCGCCGACGTTGGCAAGGTGGCTGGCAATTTTGAGATTTTGGATAAAGGCATCGGCAAGTTCGGCATCGCCGCGAAGTTTGACAGCAAGCACACCGCCTGCGCCGCGTGGAAGATAGCGCTTTGCAAGAGTGTGATATGGATTGGATTCCAAACCGGGATAGTTGACGTATTCGACGGCAGGATGCTTCTCAAGCCACTGTGCAAGCGCTTGGGCGTTTTGCGCATGGCGCTCGCCGCGCAGCGAAAGCGTCTCTACGCCTTGCAAAAGCAGAAACGCATTAAACGGACTCAGTGCCGGACCATGATCGCGCAAGCCTTCGACGCGGGCGCGAATGGCAAAAGCGATATTGCCAAAGGGACCATCGGAGCCAAAAACATCCCAGAACCGCAAGCCATGATAACCTTCCGACGGTTCGGTAAATTGTGGGAATTTGCCATTGCCCCAGTTGAAATTACCACCGTCAACGATTGCCCCGCCAATGCTGGTGCCGTGTCCGCCGACCCATTTGGTGAGCGATTCGACGACGACGTTTGCGCCATGTTCAATCGGGCGAGCAAAATAGCCGCCTGCGCCAAAGGTGTTATCCACGATAAGCGGAATACCATGCTTTTCGGCAAGTTGGGCAAATTTGTGAAAATCAGGAACGCTAAAGCCAGGATTGCCAATAGTTTCCAAATAAATTGCTTTGGTTTTTGCGTCAATCAATTTTTCAAAATCTTCCGCCTTATCGCTTGCAGCAAAGCGGGCTTCCACGCCAAAGCGCTTGAAGGAGACCTTAAATTGATTGTAGGTTCCGCCGTAGAGATAGGGCGTAGAAACAAAATTATCGCCAACCTCAAGAATATTCGTCAGCGCAATGAATTGCGCCGCTTGCCCCGAAGCCACTGCTACTGCCGCAACGCCGCCTTCAAGTGCAGCAATACGCTTTTCCAGAACATCGGTGGTTGGGTTCATCAGGCGGGTATAAATATTGCCAAATTTCTGCAAAGCAAAGAGTTGTGCGGCATCGGCGGCATCGTCAAACACGTAGGATGTGGTTTGATAAATCGGCACGGCGCGGGATTTGGTCGTGGGGTCGGGTTGCTGACCTGCGTGGAGTTGCAGTGTCTCGAAACGTAAACCTTGTGCGTTACTCATGGAAGTCTCCTCTATGAAGAAAATATAGAATGAAAAAATTGAAAAGGAATTGTTCGCGTATGTTGATATCGAAAGCAAAAAGCCGCTCTCACATTTTGTGAGAACGGCTTTGTCAAAGTCTTGATGGGAAGTTTACATCAGATTCTATGAGTCAAGCAACACGCTCTCACGCTGACCGCGCATACAGCAGCACATCATCATGCACATTTGCATCATGGCGGGCATTGCTGCGTTGGGAGCGATATTGAGAGTTGTGTTGCGCATTTGTTTGGCGTTGGTAATGTTTCGATTGTCGTTTATTGACTCTTGCAATGTACAAATCGTTTTGTGCAAAGTCAAGTGTTCATAAAAAATAATTCTGCTTTATACAGAAAAACACTCCCCAAAAAGCCTTCGCCAAGCACGACGTGAAGCGGCTTTGTGAACTTTTTTCACAAAAGAGAAAATGATTGCGTATTTTGCATTTTTGCTGCACGTTCCATCACCACATTTTCCCATACCACCATGGTTCGCACGATTTCCACTCCATCCTTATTCGTTGCTCTGCTCGCAAGCGCATGGATTCTCACTGCTTGCAATGCTGGCAATATCAACGAATTGCCGGAATCCGGCTCAAGTTTCGCACTGCTTCAAGAAAAAGTGCTTACACCAAATTGCGCCACAAGCGGCTGCCACGACACGCGAAATGCCGTTGGCGGCTTGGATTTATCGCCACAAGTTGCGTATAAAAATTTGGTCGGTGTCGAGCCGTCTAATCAAAATGCCAAAGCAGATAAACTCTTGCGCGTCAAAGTCGGCGACCCGTACAAAAGTTTTCTTTACAACAAACTCGACAGCGCTAATCTGCATAAATCCGATGGCTACGGAAGCGCTATGCCACTTGGTTCGCGGGCTGTCACGGCGGGGCAGTTGGATTTTGTGAAATTCTGGATTTCCGCCGGAGCGCCGAAAAATGGTACGGTTGCCGATGCAAAACTCTTGGAGGATACCCGCCCGCAAAACGAGATATTGAGCCTGCCACAACCAGCACAAGGCGTACAAATGCGGCTTGCGCCGTTTCCGATTGCACCGCAAAACGAGCGCGAAATTTATTCTGCCCGCCAAAATACGCAAGACTTGATTATGACAAAATTTGAGCTCGTGCAGCGCGACCGCAGTCATCATTTTATCTTGTACGGCTACGACCCCGCCCGCGCAGGACGCAATGTCCCGCCAATCAACACCATCCGAGACCTGTATTTGCCGAATGGTCAGCTTATTCCTGAGCGTTTTACGGAAATGTCGTCACGCACCTTTTTGATAGCTTCCCAGCTTAAAGCCGAAACAATTGAATTTCCAGCAGGAATGGCAATGCGTATCCCCGCAAACTGGCTTCTGGACTTCAATTCGCATTACACCAACGGCACACGTGATACAATTCGAGGCGAGGTAATCTTTAATATTCACACCACCACGCCAGATCGCGTGAAAACGTATATCAAGCCCTTACAACTTGGCTTCTACAATTTTCTTTTGCAGCCAAAACGCGAAACAGTGGTCGAAACAACATTTTTGGTCGGCGGCAGCGGCTCAGGAAATACCGATCGTTTTAGTAGCCGTGATACGGTCGTGAATATTGTTGGACTGACCTCGCACACTCATCGTCTGGCAAAGCGCTTTGTGACAACGATTGTGGGCGGTGCGCGTAATGGGGAAGTAGTCTATACGGCGACGAATTGGCTGAATCCGCCGCTTCTCAATTTCACAACGCCTATCGTTCTACGGCGCGGAGAGGGCTTAAAATCTACCGTCACCTACTACAACGATACCGACGAAACCGTTACCTTCGGTTTCCGCTCTAGCGATGAAATGAATTTTATTTTTGGTTATTATTATTGATGAGGCTTTGAGTTTGCTCTTTGTTCGAGTAACGTCCGCCCGCTTTATGGTTTTTGAGCCGTAGAGCGGGCTTGACATTAGCAGGAGTACGGATTCTTTGCTGCTTCTGCCACGAAAAGCTATTATCACCTCTCGCCCTCACGAATGTCTCTTCTGCAATTCTATTGGGAAACCAGCGAATATCACCGTAAATTTGCGCGTCCTTCATTTGTTTTACCGTTTTCTTGGAATATTTTATGCAACAGCGTCGTCATATTCTCGTCCTTGTGGCTTTGATACACGTTATTGGAACTGCTCTTCTCCCTGCGCAGTCGCTTGAATCCTTGCGGACAGCGATTGACGAACGCGCCAAAGCGATTGAAAGCAAAATGCTGACCTGGCGACGTGATTTCCACCAAAATCCCGAACTCGGCAACCGTGAAACCCGCACCAGTGCTATTGTTGCCGAACACCTTAAAAAACTAGGCTTGGAAGTGAAAACGGGAATTGCCTACACAGGCGTTGTCGGCATACTCAAAGGCGGCAAGCCGGGTCCGGTGATTGCGCTCCGTGCTGATATGGATGCGCTGCCCGTTGGCGAGCAGGTGAATGTGCCATTTGCATCGAAAGTGCGTAGCACCTATAATGGTCAGGAAGTGGGCGTAATGCACGCTTGCGGACACGACGCACATACAGCGATGCTGATGGCTGTTGCCGAGATATTATCGGGGTTGAAGTCGGATGTACGCGGTACGGTCAAATTTATTTTCCAACCCGCAGAGGAAGGCGCTCCCGAAGGCGAAGAAGGCGGTGCAGAACTGATGATAAAGCAGGGTGTTTTGGAAAATCCCGCACCAGAGGCAATTTTTGGCTTGCATATTTTCGCGGGCGTGGAGTCTGGCAAAATCACATTTCGTCCGGGACCGACGATGGCGGCGGTTGATTACCTGAAAATTATTATCAAAGGTCGGCAAACGCATGGTGCAAAGCCGTGGAGCGGCATTGACCCGATTGTTGTTTCTTCACAGGTCGTCATGGGTTTGCAAACTATCGAAAGCCGTCAGTTGGACGTAACGAAAGAGCCTTCGATTATCACTGTCGGCACGATGCACGGCGGTGTACGCAATAATATCATTCCCGACAGCGTAGAAATGACCGGAACCATCCGCAGTTACGACGAAGGAATGCAAGAACAGATTCATTCGCGCATCAAGCAAACGAGCGACTATATTGCCAAAGCAAGCGGAGCAAGCGCCGATGTACGCATTCGCAAGCAATATCCTGCAACGGTGAACGATGATAAACTAACGGCACTCATGTCGCCAACCCTTGTGCGCGTTGCTGGCGCGGCAAATGTTACGACAGCGCAAAAACAAACAGGTGCAGAAGATTTCTCTTTTTATCAGAAAAAAATTCCCGGAATGTTTTTCTTTTTGGGTATAACGCCAAAAGAGCAGGTTTCAGGGGCGGCAGCGAACCACTCTCCGCAGTTCTATGTGGACGAACCCGCACTGCTCGTCGGTCTGAAAGCCTTGACTAACCTTGTGTTTGATTACGCCGCCCTCAGCAAAAGCACATCGTCTTCCGGCGGTACGAAATAAGATTTGCGGTAGAAACCGAGGTGATATACTCTTCTTTTATTCCTCATCTTTTCCTCAATTATGGCAGAACAGAAAAAAAGTTCATTTCTTAAAACGCTTCTCCGCACCGCAATAAGTCTTGCGTTGCTCATTGGCTCCATGGCATTTGCACTCAAGGATGTGCATAATCTCGGTGAGTTGCTTGGAGCATTTCAGCAAGCAAATTATTGGTGGGTCTTGGCAACAATTCCCGTCATGTTGCTTTCGCACTATCTCCGTGCGTTGCGCTGGATTACGATGATGAAACCCATTCAAGACGGCATCCACACGATGAATGCCTTCTCTGGTGTGATGATTGGCTACATGATGAATAATCTCACGCCTCGCGGAGGCGAACTCGCCCGCCCATTTATCCTGAGCCGCCGCGAAAATGTGCGCTTCTCGACAGCGATTGCGACCATTTTGGTAGAGCGGGTGATTGATATTTTGAGCTTGAGCGTTTTTGTGCTTATCACGTTTTACTATCTGCATGAGAAAATTGCTCGTGTTTTTCCCGAAATAAGCAGCCAATTACTCCTTCGTTTGCTAGTATTGCCTGTGGTGGGCTTGATGACATTTATCATTTTGCTTATCACCACCAATATTGGCGAATGGCTACTGCGGATATGCGTCAAGCGCTTTTCAGAGAAATGGTACGATAAACTTCACAGCTATCTCGAAGCATTTATCAATGGTTTCAGCATCTTTAAATCGCCGGGACTGTATTGGCGGGTTTTGTTGGAAACGGCAGCAATTTGGGCGCTGTATCTTGTGCCGTTGTACTTCATGTTTTTGGCATTTGGCTTTGAGAAAAGCTATAATTTCGGCTGGTTCGATGCAAACGTGCTGCTCACAATGACAACTATAGGTATTACGATTGCACCAACGCCCGGAGCATGGGGGATTTATCACACGTTTGCCCAGGTCACGCTTGTACAATTTTACGGTATGCCAAGCGAAAAAGCTCTTGCCTTCGCTTTTGTAGCGCATGGTGTGGGGTATTTCCTCAATATCGCTGTCGGTGGGGTTTTCTTCATGCGCGAACACGCACGCGGCATTTCGTGGCGCTCGGTTTCCCATGCTGACGAAGTTGTTACCGCCGATACTTCTTCCAACTCGTAATTACGCCTCATGGAATCATTTGTCACGCCAGAACGCGCTGAAAAGCTGCGCCGCGCAATCGAACGCAAGCAACCAACGCTTACCATCGTTCTCGAAAACGTCCACGACCCGCACAATGTCTCGGCGGTGCTGCGTTCATGCGATGCCGTTGGTGTTGTCGAGGTCTATCTTATCTACAATGGTCGTCAAAAATTTCCCGATTTAGGGGAAAAAAGTTCAGCCAGTGCAAAAAAATGGATAGACATTCACCAATTCACCAACCCCGAAGCCTGTTTTGCTGCACTCCGGGAGTCTGGCTACGCAATTTTTACAACCCATATGGCAAGCAATGCTGTTTCGCTCTATAACCTTGATTTAACGGGGCGTGTGGCGCTTGTCTTTGGAAATGAGCATAGTGGAGTAAGTGATGAAGCACTTGCGCTGGCGGATGGAAATTTTCTCATTCCTCAAGTTGGTATGATTCAAAGTTTGAATATTTCGGTTGCCTGTGCCGTCAGCCTTTTTGAAGCATCGCGCCAACGCTGGCAAGCCGGGATGTACGATACGCCGCAGTTTTCACCGGAAAAATTTGAGGCGAAGTTTTTAGATTGGCAAATGCGGTAGGGAGGCAGCGAAGATGCAACGTAACTAGCCTCTGAGGTCTCGAAAATTATCCACGAATCGCACAAATCCTTATGAATTGGGAGGTTTGAACAGATTATACCGTTTTGATTTAATTTTCGATAGCTTGCGTTCTTTTTTGCTTGTTTTGATGCTGTCGAATCCACGGGAAAGCAGTCAAACGCTGTAAGAACTTCGGATTTTCCCAGTATGTTGCAATATCTCCGTGAGTTTTATCTCTATTGCTTCGATACTCTCAAAGACAATGTTTGCTAGATCGTGTTGACAAACTGAGAAATAAGTATATTTGCGTTGAATAGCGACCACTCACCATCAAGCAAATACCTATGTCAGAAGACCATCGTTACGAACTCACCGACTACCCGTGGGAACAATCGCCCCTCACTTGAGCGATAAAAATGGCGACGTTGGTCGCCCATGCGACGATAATCGCCGCTTTATCAATGGTGTCCTGTGGATTACCCGTTTCGGTGCCCCGTGGCGTGACCTCCCCCGATCGCTACGGAAAATGGGGAACGGTCTTTCAGCAATATAACCGCCGGTCGAACGACGGGCGATGGGAACATCTGTTTGCCCTGATTGCCGAAAAAGAAGGCATTGATCTTGATTGGGCAGCCGGAGATTCGACTG
>JAAFHM010000177.1 GCA_013298375.1 Ignavibacteria bacterium
ATAGTGGAGGCTGTTCCAAGCATAAAACCTAAAAAGAAATTTCCTGCAAGTGCGCCTAAATTATGGTCAAGATAATCAGCAAAACGCTCTAATTGTGACGTTGAGAGAATGCGTAGTAAAAGCGGATGCTGACGAATTCTATCGGGAATACGGTTAAAAACGACGCTGTTATCGTAATAACCGGAAATGAGACCGGACAGGAACAAGAAAATACCGGCAATTCCTGCATACAACAACGATAAACTTGCAAACGGGTGGAGGTCGTGAATCATTTTATGCGCTTTTTCTAAGCCTATCATTGGCGTGCCGACAAACACATAAAAAGTAGCTGCCAGTACACATCCTATCGGGAAAGCAACAAGAAGATTGCCGGCAAAGGAAATAAGCTGACTACGGGAGATTTGCGCAATAGTTTGGACAAGATTCCTCAGAGAAACTTCACCGGACAAAGCCGATGTACGCCGTATATCCAACGACTCAGCGATTGCCGATGCTGTCATTGCGGGCTGCTTCGTTGCCAGCTTAAAGCCTAAAATATGGATAAGCATGAAACCAATGGCGTAGGTCAAACTAAAAGCGAGTGCTTCCCCCAAAGGCGCAAAATGAGCAAGCGATATCCAAAACTTGAAACACGCTAATATCGGCACAATCAAACCGCCGCCCATAGAAGACGTGAAAAAAGCAAAAAACTCCGCACGGGTCGTGGTAATATAGTGTTCACCAGTTTTTGCGGCATTCTCAACAATCTGAAACGCCAAGAGTCTGGTATTTTGAGAGAAATGCTTGAACAACATATGGTCTGTATTTTCTGCCTCAATCACTTCTTTCCACAGATGAATAATGGAGCGCTGAAGCGCTTCCGGCTCTGCCTCGGATGCCTTAAAACTCAGGTGAATAAGCGCCCGTATCCGCTTGATATGCTGCATCATGCGCTCTAACTGATACGTCAAACTCAAACTAGCCCCCAGCGTATCACGGTGTCGGCGGATGTATTCTACGGCATCTTCGCACTGCGACAACATCACCAGTGCGTGTTCGGCATCGCTACTTTCGGCTTTTGTTGGATGCAGATTATTGGCACGAACACGCTCGACGTAGCGCACTAATTCTCGATTCTGCTCCAAAAATGGCAGACTATTGGCAACAATGCTCGTCCGACGATCTGTCTGCAACTCCGGCAAGCGTACAATAACATCAGATTCCGTACCCATCGCAGCGAGTTTATGCGACAAAACAAGTATTGCATCCAGCATTTTACTATATGAACCAGCATCGGCATGAACGGTACTTTGAGGTGTTGCGATTGCTACAATACTTAGCAATTCCCGTAATACCTCATCTGGTAGAGCGCAAAACCATTGATAGTCGCTATTATTATGGAAAACCAGATTTACTAAGCCTCTGAGCGTTTCTGCGCCTTGCAGAGGAGGCAAAACAAGGTGGATAATCTTCTGAAATGCCTCACTAAAAAAGCCATGTTGCGACTGAACGCCCGACTCAGCATAAAGGGAAAGATGATAGGAATGGTCAAGAAGCCCTTGCAGATAGGATTGGAAAGCCTCACAGAGTATGGTATCGGATTGTAGCGTGGTCACAAGTTGACGAACCCGTTGCTCGGCAATGGCGTTTTTATTCAGCGCAAGGGTGGAAGGACGTATTAGTCGGACAATTTCCACCAAATACTCGGCGCTATGAGTATTGCTATTGTGGGCGATTTGCTGAAGAATGTGGTGGAACATAGCAAGAGAAAAGTGTGGTAATTTCAGGATGTACGACAAGTACGCAATAACACCAACAAAAAAGTTAAGGTCGAAAAACCTTCATCACCGAAGCATCGGTTTCCAAATAGGCAGCATCAATCAAATCAAGGCAATATGGAACAGCCGGAAAGATAGCATCCAAGCACTGCCGAATGGATTTTGGTTTTCCGGGTAAATTGATAATCAACGTTCTTCCGCGAATTCCTGCTGTTTGGCGGGAAAGAATTGCCGTCGGGACGTATTGCAGCGAGACCGACCGCATCTGCTCACCGAAGCCGGGAAGCATTTTTTCACACACGGCTTCGGTGGCTTCGGGCGTAACGTCGCGGGGTGCGGGACCTGTTCCGCCCGTTGTCACAATCAAACAGCAGCCCTCGTCGTCAGCAAGCTGCCTGAGTGCGCCTTCAATACTCGCTTGGTCGTCGGGAACAAGGCGGTATGCGGCTTCCCAGTCGGTCACAAGATACTCCTTGAGTGTGGCGATGATTGCCTGTCCGGAAATATCCTCATACACGCCTTGACTGGCACGGTCGGAACACGTCAGAATGCCGATTTTTGCTATCGTTACGCCTACTTTCATTTCACTTGTTTTCATTGCTCTCCCCTTTGTGCTAAAATATTGCGAACAAATAGTGACCGATGCAAAACGCACGTTCCATGCCGGAGAATCGCCTCACGGTGCTGTTTCGTCGCGTAGCCTTTGTGCTGCTTAAATCCGTAGTGTGGGAAATCACGGTCTGCCACATCCCGCATCCAATGGTCGCGGGTGACTTTTGCTACAATTGAAGCCGCCGCAATGCAGTCGTGAAGCTCGTCGCCGCGCACGATGGTTGTGAAATTGGTGTATTCGCTGCTGTGAAAATAATTCCCATCCACCAAGATTTTATGCCCTTTTGCTCCTAATGCCGCCGCCGCGCTCTGCATTTGAAGTTCGTGCAACGCAAAGTGCATCGCCCGCATGGTTGCTTGCAGAACATTGATTTTATCAATCATCTCCACCGAAGCAATGCCCACACCCACAAGCGCCTGTCCCGATGCGCTTGCCGCCATAATCCGTTCAAAAATTCGTTCTCGTTGCCGCGCCGTGAGCAGTTTAGAATCACGAATCCCCGCCGTGTCGAAGCCTTCCGGCAAATACACTGCCGCCGCAACCAAGGGTCCAGCCAAGCAACCGCGTCCAGCCTCGTCGCACCCGATTTCTTCGGTGTGGGCGGGTATTTTTCTGGGATATTTTACCATGAATTTCTTTCTAGGAGAAACGGGCAGCCCGTCAAAGAAACAGACTACCCGCAGAGAAATGTTACCGATGATGAGCGCGATTTAATGCGTAACAACTCGTGGAAGAGTTTTAGCTTCGTCAATCCATTTTTGGACGCTGGCGGCACCGGGAAGGCTATTGGTCAGGTTTTTTGCGGCATTAACTTCGGTGAGTTTTGCGTGAAGATTTTCCGCATTGCGCTGTGCCAATTCCGGCACGGTGTCAACGCCAGCAGCCTCCAAAAGCTCGGCAAACTGCCCCGCTACGCCGTTGATACGGAAAAGATCGGCGTGGTTCACCCATTTCAAAATATGCTTTTCAGAAATCCCCGTTTTTTCGGCAAGTGCGGCGCGACCTTTGGCGGTTGCGCCTGTTTCGAGGAGTTTTTCGACGCTGCTCACGCCTGCGTCTTTGAGTTTTGTTGCGTAGCCTTCGCCAACGCCTTCGATATCAACGATTGCTGCCATAATGTTGTTGGTTTTGATGAGAAAAAATGAATATTTCGACCACCAATTTAGCAAAAAATCTTGTTTACCATTCCACAAAAACTTCGACGCGACGATTCCGTTCGCGCCCCCAAAAGCTCAGGTCGTTTGCCGCAGGGCGCAATGCACCGTAGGCATTCCATTTCACGGCGGTATCACGCAAGCCTGTATTAACACGCAGCGCTGCCGCTATTGCCGAAGCACGACTCACCGCCAAACGCAGATTCTCAACCGCCGAACCCTCTTGGCTACTATGCCCTTCGACCGTAATGCGCATTTGCGGATGTTGCACAACCAGCTGCCGTAATTCCTCCACAAACCGCATCCATTCTCGCTCGGAAGCAGGAACGAGTGCCGTGCTTTTGCTATAAAACTGAAAAACTCTTGGTGTTTGTGCCAATTTTCCTATACCCATTTCCACTGCACCACTCGTATTTGCTTGTGTTGGAGCGTTTTGTGGCGTACTGCGCTGTGCATTTGCTGACGTGTTTGATGGAGCATCGGGCGCACGTTCTCTAGTCTCAGGCACGGTGCGGCTTACCATTGGCGGTTCTTGCGCTGAAAGTTGTTTCGTTGATTTTGCCTTTTCTGCTTGTTTCTTGTTGCTTGCTGCTTGTTTCTTAGATGGTCGTTTTTGAGCAACGGTGCGGTTTTGCGGCGTTTCTGATGACGTTTCCGTTGCTCCTGCTCTTGTGTTTGACCGTAAAGGAGAAGACTCCGCTTTGACGGATTTTTCCGATGCAACGGCTGCTTGAGGCTGTGTTTGCGAGGTCGTTGTGGATGATGATGATTGCTGTTGAGTTTGTTGTTGGGGCGTATCGCTTCTGGAAGCCTGTTGTGGTACGGTTTCCGAGCGGGGTTTTGTTGTTGCTGATGATGAATCTTGGGTTGTAGCCGTCGAAGAAGTTTGTTGCGCAGCTACGGCAGGTTGAGCATTGTTTTGAGAAGTATTTCCCTGTGCGGTATTGTTTTGCGGCGACTGGCTTGCCACCTGTTGCGATGCGGCTTCTGTCTTTTTTTTCTTTGCCGCAAGGCGGCGTTCAAATTCAACAGGCTGCACTCGCATTCCCGTATCCCGCAGACTCACGCCCCGTAACTCGCGGACATCCTCCAAAAGAAGATAACGACCGCTTGTTTGCGAAGCCAGTAATTGAAAGTCCTGCACAGTGCTGTCCCGCAATCCCTGTTCACTTTCCTGCAACTCAAGCCCCAGCGTAGAAATGCGCACACACGGGATTTCCTGCGCCCGCCGCGCAAGAATTTCTTTGACCGTGCCGCAAATATTTTCGCCGTCGCCAAGCACGTACACGTGGGTTTCATCGGGATAGGCAGATTTTTTTATTTCATCAATCGCAAATTCTACCGCAGAACCAAGTGGCGTGGAGCCGCGCACATACAAACCTTTGATGGCAGCGTTCAAGACAGCTACATCCCGCGTCCAATCTGCTTCGACGGCAAGGTCGTTGCAGGTGCCGCCAAAGGAAATAATTTTGTACAGCAGGTTTTCCGATGCCCGTTCCTTCAGCGTCCGCAAGGCGAATTGCTTCACCTCACCAAGACGGTCATTGGTTTTCATGCTTCCCGAAACATCCACAACAAAGAGTATTTGCTTCAAACCCTCGCATTTTTGCGGTGTTTGGGCAAAAAGCTGTTGCGCACAGCAAAGAAAAAACACGATATTTAGAAAGTGTAAAAACGGAATACGAAGCACCCGCCCGACGGCAGCGTATTGGATCTCCTCAGCCGCCGGACGGGAAGAGCTTTTCAGTATTCTGCGGTATATCAATAATCGTTCAAAACGGCTCATTGTGGTTTCTCCGCGTTTGATGGAATCAATGCTGGCACAAGAATTTGAAGAATATGCCAGCGCAGTGCCAGACGCGCATACAAGGTTGTTTGGCGAATTTCAGCCGTCGGTGAGCGGTCTGCAAACGCACCTTCGGCAAGAATATCCGCACTTCCGAAGGCATAGCCAACGGAGGCAGTAATCATACGGGAAAGCGGCAACGTGCCACCAAAGGATACAAAATAGAAGCGCCCATCCAGCATCAATCCTTGTTCTCCTGTGCGCGGCTCGAAATACAAACCTCCGCCGATAAGAAAATACGGCTGCGGTCTTATCCACGCCAACGAATCGCTTTTGCCAAGCGTTTGCGTGTTTTCCAGATGCACCGCGCCAAGCGCACCAAATACCGACGGCGTTCCCTGAGGATTCAAGCGGAATCGCGCCGTGAAATCGGCTTCGTACAACCGCGACACAAATGAGACGGTATCCTGTGCGGTGGGCAATGAGGCTTGGTCAACAAGACCGCCAACATGGAGCGAGAGCGCCACATCCATACCGCAATCCAGTGTCGGCGCAAGCGGGAACCACGTTCCCCAGCGCAGCGCCGCTCCACCGGAAGACCATTTATCAAATAGTCCATTGGGTTGCTGCATCAAGCCCGCAGCAAAATGGGGAGAAAGCCGCCAATCGCTCTGCCCTGCTAAGGATGAGTCAAGTTTCTTGGGTGGTGGCGGTTTGACGGCGGTGGCTTTGTAGCTGTAATCGTAATTCGTGCGTAGTGCTTGTTTTTTAGCGATAGACAAACTATCCTGCAAAAGCGCTTCCAAGCGGCTTTCAATGTCGCTTCTGAGCAGATTTGCTTTTTGCGTTTGCAGGGCGCTTGTCTCGTTGCCGAGTTCGGCATAACGGCTCATAGATTGGTACGCAAGCCGCACAGAATCTCGGTCGTTGAAGTGTGCATACAAAAGCGCCTTGGCGAATTGATGCAGATACGTTGCATTGGCAGAATCAAGGTTTGAAGCCGTGCGGAAGGCATCGGCGGCAGCACGGAAATTTTGCTTTTCCAACGCCAGCATCCCCAAACGGAATGCTTCCGGGGCTGATACAGACTGGCTTGATGTGGTAGAAGCATTTTGAGCGTGTAAGGGTAGCATGGAAGCAAGCGTAATGACGACGAGGCAGGTCAAGAGCGTATGGAGTCTCAAGGACGCTAACCGTTCAAGTATTCGGAACAATGTCGCATTCGCCCCCTTGATAAAGGGGGAACGGGGGATTTGTGGTGTCGCAGTATGAATTTTACTACATCCAAATATCCAGTCAATCCTTTCTATCAAGGATAGGTTTGCTATATTGAGAAAGGATAAAAGCTGCATACAGGACACCCGCCCGACGGCAGCGTATTTGCTCTCCTCAGCCGCCGGACAGGAGGAGTTTTTCGACCTTATTGAGTATATATCCTGCAAGAATGCCTCGTATTGGTGCAGTTTCGAGTCAATCCCCCGTTCCCCCTTTATCAAGGGGGCGAATGAGTGCAGTAGCTTCACGCAGGTCTGATAACGCTCCGTTATGAAATTGATAGTCAGCATAATGATTGTCGTTACAATTAGGGTTTGCTTGGTGTTTCGATGCGAATGAGAATGCTGTTGTTGTAGAGCGCTGCTTCGGGCGTGGGCGCGGTATTGCGCTTGGTGGCAACGGTGCGGAGCGTTGCTTTTGCTGCATCAACACCGAGAATTTGTGCAATTTCGCTCACGGCTACGTCTGCCGGACGTGGATTATACGCCGTGATGCGGACTCGTGCTTCGGGCGTGATGTGGCTTTTGATTTCGCTTAAAAGAGCATTGCTTTGGGTGGAAAGGTCGGTCAGTGTTGCGCCGTAAAGCAGTTCGTAGAAATACACTGTATTATCTGCTTTTCCCGATGCTTTCTTCTGTTCGACCGTAATTTTTTCGACTTTGATTTCCTTCACAGGTGCTTCGGGCGCTTTGGCGTTGGAAATGTCGGTGGCTTCCAACGAGACCGTAAGCGCGTTGCCGGAGCGCGGTAAGGATGCTTGTTCATCGTTGACAAACCAGCTATAGCGCGGAATGAGTGTTTTTGCGGTAGTGTCCTTGATTTCTACGTCTTCATTATCAACGATTTGCCTGATGCCGAGCTGCCATTGCTTAATTCCGGCACCGGAGGTAATGTTTAAGCCAATCGTGATAATCGGCGGCGTGGCGGTGCGGGCAACGTCCGGGAGCGTGTAGGGCGCAACAATGCCGGGTTCGGAGGCAGAAATTTGTACCGTGCGCCCATCGGGAGCATTCCCCGCTTGGCGCTTTGCTTCGCGGACGATGCGCGTTGTTGGGATTTTCCACGTATTGATGAGGTATCCGGCAACGGTTTCGGCGCGTTTTGCAGCAAGTTTTGCATCGGATTCATCGGCATTTTGAACACCCGTGAGCGTGAGTACGACCGTTGGAGAAGCCTCCAGAAGGCGCTTGGCAACAATATTGAGCAGTTCTGTATGCAGCGCAAACGAGGTTTTACGCGGGTCATCGGGGAGTTTGTATGCCTCCCGGTTCGAGGATTGTATTTGCTTATATCGCGCCGGCATAAGCGAAGAATTTTGGTCGAAAAAGACCGTTGGAGCGAGAACTTTACTATTGGTGGCGCGAAATTCTTCCACACGCAAGGTAGGATTTTCAACCATTTCCGAGCCATCGTCGTTCATTCCGACGATAGAGCCAAGTTTTGCCTCGAAAACCTTCTTCCGTGCTTCTTCGATAAGACGCTGCTTTTCCTCCAGCGCCTTTTGTTTATCGCTGATTTCGCGGGCTTGCAGGGCGAGTGCTTTATCTTTTTGTTTATTTTTTGTTTCCAAATCGCGTTTCTGCACTTCTAAGCCCTTTTTCTGCGAAACTGTGACGGCTAGTTCCTCTTTTGCAGCAAAAATTTCGCGCTCTTGCGCCTTGCGAATACTGTCTTGGCGGCGCTTGAGAACATCAAGTTCAAAGGCTTTTTGTACTTGTGCAAGCGTGTCACGGAGACGGCTTTGTGCAATAACGGTGTTTGCTAAACTGTCCGCCAAAATGACCGAGCGCTCACGGAGCGAATCTCTCACCCGCGAAACAGAGGCATAGACCGCACGAATACTATCATTGGTGAAGGACTCGCGCTCGAATTGGTCGATAATTGCGGCGTTGCTGAAATTAAAAACGTAACTGAGTCCGATGGAGATAGAGAGCGGCGCTGCGTCAAATTTTGCAATCTTTACTTCATCTGCTGGCGAACGAGGACTCCACTCACGAATTGCTTGGCGCAGAATTGTATTCGAGAGATCTAAACTTACTGAGTCGGCGAGTATCGGTGATGTCGGCGAGGAAGGAACCCAACTGAGCGTAGCTAGAAAGTTGAGAACACCGCTTCTTGAGGAAATCAAAGGTGCAATAATGCTGATGCGGGGCTCAACAATAATCCTTTGTGACCTGAGTATTTCAGTCCTGCTTTGCAGTGGAAGTATAGGAGAACCTGGAACGACAAGCGTTGAGTTCATGAGATTGGGAATGGGGATACCAACATTCGCACCCAGCAAAAAGCCGCTAATATTTAGCATTGGCGCAATATTTATGTAGCGCAAAGTATGATAAAACGTGACAAAATTTTCCCTATCGACATCCGACGGTCGTGTTGTTGCTATTGCGCCAAGATAACTAGTTTTAAGGTCACCAGTTAAAATAGTTCTCATATAGTATTGAGTCCCCAAGCGGTATGAAGCTATGTAGGCATCAATATTAAAACCAAAATTTCGCCCCAAAAGTGTCCAAAGGTTTGGAATGGTCAGCGTTAGACCGTATTCAAAGGTGGGCTGTATATCAAGCGCTCCAA
>JAAFHM010000243.1 GCA_013298375.1 Ignavibacteria bacterium
ATCGCCTCTCACGCCTGTCACCACCGATGCGCCCGGTACTCGTGCAGCAGGATTGCGAATGTCGAGCGGTGCATTGCGGTTAATTTCGCGGCGGTCGGCGTAGTCATTAGCGGGGTCGTTAGGGTCGAGAAGCCAGTCTTGAGCGCGGTTGTAGGTGGCAATGATTTTATAGGCAAATTTGTCGTTGATATTTTGCGCATGGCGAAAATTCACGGCAATCGCTGATTGATTGCCACCTGCAAGCGATACTGCCGTTCCCGGATGCAGAAACGGATCTTTGGTGATAAAGTGAATTACGCCCACATCCGCTCCCGAACCAAAGAGCGCCGAACTTGGACCCCGCACCACTTCTATATGGTCAAGGTCGAGATGCGAAAGCGGCATCACTTGAAAAGCATTCACGCCGTTATTCGGCAATGCTGTCTGCCGAAAATCAACCATCACAAAAGCCGAAGCAAAAAACGGTTGATTAAAGCCACGAACAGAGATTTGCTGCCTGTTTACGCCGACGGTTGCAACATCCACTCCGGCGACATTGCGCAAGACCTGCTCTGGCGAAAGATTGACATCACGCTCAATGGATTTTGCGGTGACAACGGAAATAGCGGCTGGTGCGTCAAGCGCTTTTTCTTGCTTCCGCGAGGCAGTGACCACAAGCTGCTCCAAACTTATTTCTGCACCAATCATCAGCATATCTACGGTATTAACGCCTTCTTCAACGGTAATATTCACCGAAAAATCTTCATAGCCGATATACCGCGCCGTCATGGTGTATTTTCCCGCAGGAACGGCTTGAATACTGTATTCTCCCTTGGCTTTAGAAACCGTTCCGGCTATGACTTTCCCGCCTTCCAAAGGAAGAATTTTAATACTTACGCCCGACAGGCCCTGCGCCGTCAGGACATCGGAAACTTTTCCTTTTACTTCTCCAGCGGCGTGGAGTCTCGCACAGCAAAGCATCAGGCACACACACCCGATAACTCTTTGTAGCAACATTTTCATACTATCCTCCTGAAAAAACGAGTGATGAAGTGAACACAGACACGAAACTTAGAAAATTCTTCACGTATTCACTAGGAAATATGTCATAAACTTCTTTTCTACGCTATTTTTTTTACTTTCAGCAAACACAACAATTCTTGCCCATTATTCCCCAAAAAAAGGTATCTTTGTAACTGAATTATTTTTCATCACGTTTACTGAATTGAATGTCCTTTGACTCGTTTGGTCTATCAGACCGCCTTTTGCAGGGAATTACTGCCGCAGACTATACCTCCCCAACCCCCATTCAACAAGCCGCCATACCGCTTATTCTCGAAGGTTCCGACCTTATCGGGTGCGCACAGACCGGCACTGGGAAAACCGCAGCGTTTGTGATACCGCTCTTGCAAAATCTCGCGAACTCCGCACCGGAGTTCCAAAAGCCCGGAAAGCTCACCAATACAACCTTTCGCCCTGTTCGTGCCTTGATTCTTTCGCCGACGCGCGAACTCGCACAGCAAATTGAAGCCACGACCTCTGCTTTGTCGCGTTTTATGCGCTTTAGAGCATTTTGTGTCTATGGTGGCGTGGGAATCGAAATGCAGGAAAAACAACTCCGATTCAGCACCGATATTATTATCGCCACACCGGGACGATTGCTGGATTTGATGAACCGCAAAGCTATTAATTTTTCCCATCTGGAAATGCTCGTGCTGGACGAAGCAGACCGTATGCTCGACATGGGATTTATTAACGACGTAAAAAAAATCGTTGCCAATACGCCGCCAAAGCGTCAAACACTGCTTTTTTCGGCAACTATGTCCGAGAAAATTCAGACGCTAACGCGCACGGTGCAACAATCGCCGAAACTCGTCAGTATTGGCGAGCGTCGCAATCCGTCGGAGAACGTCACGCAGCATTTTTACAGTATCCCACAATCGCAAAAAGTGGATTTACTGCTTCACGTGCTGAAGCAAGAAGAAATGGAAAGTGTTCTCGTTTTTTCGCGGACGAAACACGGCGCAGACCGTATTATGAAACGCTTGGAGCGCAATGGTTTTGCGTCGGCGGCTATTCACTCCAATCGCTCGCAAGGGCAACGCCAGAACGCTTTGGCGGGCTTCAAAAGCGGTAAATTCAAAGTCTTGGTTGCGACCGATGTTGCTGCACGAGGAATTGATGTCGATGGCATTTCGCACGTTATCAATTTCGATACGCCGCCGGATGCGGAAGATTATATTCACCGTATCGGCAGAACGGGACGCGCCAATACAACGGGCGATGCGCTCAGTTTCGTCTCCCGCGATGAAATGCAAAATGTTCGCAAAATTGAACGACACATTGGCAAACGCCTGACCGTGAAAAACTATCCCGATTTCGTCTTTGTCAAATCCGACGAACCAGAAGACGATATGAACGACGAGCAGTCAGAAAGTGACTCGCGCTCCTCCAGTCGCCGATTTGGGCAGCACCGCGAAGGGCAAAATCGTGCCGGACAGCACCGCGAAGGTCATCAAAATGGCTATCATGCTAAAAGTGGTGTTGACCGCAGAACCGCACCAACCGGGCGCGGCACGGCGCAGGGCTTTACTGTTGTTGCTTCTTCGGATGGTTCGGCGGTGGCGCATAGCAGCGATTTCGCGCATGGCAAAGGCTCTTCGGCAAAACGCGAATTTTCGAGGAGTTTTTCATCAAGCAAACCCAGCAGTGATGCGTGGCGCGACAAAAAGGGCGGTGGTAAAAATAACGAACGCTTCTCCCGCAAAGGCGGACGATAACAAGCACCAACTTCCTTGCAGCTATGGAACTCTACTACCTTCTCTGGCTTGCGACAACAAGCCTCGTGACGTTTGCGCTTTACGGCTTTGATAAACAACAAGCCAAATCCAATGCCCAACGTGTTCCTGAGCGAACACTGCATTTATGCGCTCTTCTGGGCGGCTTTTGGGGCGGATGGCTTGGACGCTTAGTTTTTCGACATAAAACGCAAAAAACTATTTTTGCCGTAATCTTAATGGCAGCGACGCTGATTCATGTCGGGGTGCTGATGCTTCTGAGGCGGCATATTTTTTAGCTTGATACGAAAAAAGGTGCAGGGTACGCAAAAATGTACACTGCACCTTTTTCTTTTGGCTATCGCTAAAAACCTACATTCCCGATGTCGAAGCGTGTGCCGAAATCACTTTCCGATATGTTTCGCGGTCGAGTTCGCGGAGTTCCAAACTCACGATGCAATGCCGCTCGTGCAGGGAATCTTGAAAGGTGTTTTTGAGAATTTCTGTGATTTCAGCGCTGAGTTTGTCGCGCATCTCTAGTGTCCGTCCCGAAAGAATGCCGACTTCGACGTGAACAAAGGCGTGATGCGGTTTGCCGTCGGCAATAAAATAATTATCACAAGCGTAGGCGCGGCTTTTCAGGTCGTCCTGATTAAAAACGCCAAATTCCATCATTTTCTCATGAATCTGGCGAAAAAGGCTGGTAAAATCCGTCTTTTCGACGATATTTGCTGAATGTTCAAGGATGATGTGTGGCATAATTCTCCAAAGTACCAATAGTTGAGTAATAAACAGTTGAGTTGTAAAGATACTCGCTTTTTTCATTGTAGAAAACAAAATTATTCTTTGCGCCCGAACCTTTTTTCACGAATTGTATGTCGTCGTTTTGGTACATCGAAAATGTGGATATGTACACGCTGCTCTGCCCTCACAAATTTGCGGAGTACAGCGCCACGCACGTTTTTAAGCGCTTTGCAAAAGAAGAGGTGATTTATTGGCAAGAAGACAGCGCTTCGACAATTTTCCTCATTGCCGAAGGAAAAGTGAAAATTGCAGCGGTGAGTGAAAACGGCGAAGAGCGCATCAAAGCTATCTTGGGGAAAGGTGAGTTGTTTGGCGAGATGGCGCTTTTTGGCGAGGACAAACGCCGCGAATGCGCCATAGCGCTTGAAAACACGACTATCTGCCCGATGAACGTTGAAACCATGAATAATCTGATGCGCGATTACCGAGATTTAGCGCTGGGTGTGCGCAAACTTATCGGCTGGAAGCTACAAAAAATAGAGCGCCGCATGGAAATACTGCTCTTCAAAGACGCAGAAACACGCCTCAAAGAGTTTATTAAAGACCTCGCACGCGAGGGTGGGCGGGAGTTGGGCGGAAAACTCCACATTAAGCACATCTACACGCAACAAAATATCGCCGATTTAATTGGCGTGGCGCGTCCTACCTTAAACCTCCTTTTTAACGATTTACGCAGTGCCGAAGCGCTTGATTTCAAGCGCGGAGAAATTGTCATAAAAAATCGTCAAATGTTCGCTGTCTGACATTTGCAGGAAAAAAGAAGCGGTAATTTTGTGCCATAGTCGTATTCTTTTTCCACCAACCAACCAAAGAGGTTTTGTGATGAAAATATCTATTTCCCGCGCTTTGCGTACTATTGTGTTGTTCGTGCTGTTTGCTGCGACAACACCTGTTTTTGTCCGAGCGCAAAGCGTCTTTGCTGACGAAAAAGGGCTTGCTATCAAAGGGTATGACCCCGTTGCCTATTTCACCGAGAATAAACCAATGCAAGGTAAGGCAGAGTTTGTGCATGAATGGGGTGGCGCAAAATGGAACTTTGCAAGTGCCGAACACCGTGACGCATTCAAGGCTGCGCCGGAGAAATATGCTCCGCAATACGGCGGTTTCTGTGCATTTGGCGTGTGCATGAAAAATTCAAAATTCCCGACCGACCCCACCGCATGGAAAGTTGTCGAAGGCAAACTCTATCTGAATTACAACAAACAAACGCAAGATGCGTGGACGAAAGACCCACTCCCGACGACCATTACCAAAGGCGACGCGAACTGGAAAACGCTCAGTAGCGCCATGCCAACGACGAAAAAATAATCTGACTTTTTCTCACCATTTTTTTACCACCATTTTTTTAGTGCCATGAAAACAATTCTTGGAAAAGTGATCTCAGTCTGTATGATTGCCCTATTGCTCACAGTAGCAGCGTGTGAAACAAGTATGACCAAAGCGCCAACAACAATGACGACGACAACCGAAGCAATTACCATTGCAAAAATCTACGAAATTGCCAAGCAAACAAGCGGCTTTACGTGGTATAAAAAATCTGATGCCCTTTTGGTAAGAAATGGTAAATCCGGACACATCGAAGCCTTCCAACGTACCCGCTTGGACGCGACCGCCGCAATGATGCTGGATGCAAACGGTAAAGTCAAAGAAGGATCGGTTTTTGCCGAAGGCTCGACGATTGTCAAAGAATTGGTGAATGCCGACAGAACCGTCAATGGCTATGCGGTAATGATAAAACGCAAAGCCGATCCAAGTGCCGATGCTGACGGCTGGGTCTGGGGATATGTCACGGCATCAGGCGCAGAGCGGCATCCGCTTTCAAGCAAAGGCAACGGCTGTATTGGCTGCCACAGCATAGCGGGGCATATTGACAGAACACTCATGAATGTGAGCAACCCGTAAACTCTCGAAAATGGGTGGACAAGGATGCCGTGTATCAACAAGATGTATCAATGGAGTGCCGCAGAGGGTACTCCATTTTTTTTTGTGATTCGTGTTGTGATGCCGTATCTTTGCCCGATGACGGTTGCTCACATCAAGAGTAAAGCCGCAAGCGCTCAATTTTTCGGCTAGGTTGTCACATTTCAACGCTTCTGGGGCAATATTTTCATATATTCGGGGCTATGTCTTTTTTCTCTGGGGAGTAAAAAGGCTGGTAGTGGTATAAAAATACATGATAAATCTATCACGTAATGCAGGAAAGATTGTAAGTAACGGTAGTGGTATAAATTTACATGATTTTATGTAAGTTTGTCAGAAATAAAGACGTTTAATTCCCTACACCGTTCCACTATGATTACCGAAACCCATACCCACCACTGCGGAAAATGCGGCAGTACCAATATTGTTCGCAATGGTATCAATCGTTGTGGCAATCAACAGTATTTGTGCAAAGATTGTCGCACCTGCCGCGTTCTCTCACCAAAAAGCGTCGGCTACAGCGCAGAGCGACGGGAAGAACTTCTTGCCATCTATCAAGAGCGCAGCAGTATGCGCGGCGTAGAACGGGCAACCGGTGTATCTCGACATACATTGGCAACGTGGATAAAAAAAAAGTCGCTCTCTCACCAACAATAGAAGAAACACTGCTTCCGGCGAAACCGAACGATGTCTTGGAACTTGATGAGGTCTGGTCATTTGTCCAAAAGCGTGCGAACAAGCGTTGGCTCTGGACGGCAATCTGCCGCAGGACACGCCAGATTGTTGCTGCCGTCGTGGGCGACCGTAGCGCCAAAACGTGTCAGAAGTTGTGGGATGTGATCCCGGAATCTTACCGATGCTGCCACACTTACAGTGACTTTTGGGAAGCGTATTCCATTGTCTTCGACGAGGAAACGCATCGTTCTGTTGGTAAAGAAACAGGAGAGACTGCTCATATGGAACGGTGGAACAACACCCTTCGGCAACGAGTGGGGCGTTATGTCCGCAAAACCCTCTCGTTTTCCAAACTTGACTTTTGGCATCAGATTGTAACCGAAATGTTTATTATTACTTACAACCTCTCATGTGTTACTTGACCACTACCAAAAGGCTTTGTTCACGCAATACCTCCGCGTTTTTTTGTTTGACAATCCGTTCGTATTATACCAAATTAAGTTGAGCATTGTGCATTGCAATCAAGTAAATAAGGAGTTAAGCCCCTTGTCATGCACAACGATAAACTCAAATTGGTATTATACCGCACACTCAACGGCATTTGCCGAACAGTCCTCTTACTCTCTCTTTTTATCGTAATGTTTTAAGGTATTTTATGGGTACAATGTTTTTGAATTTCCGCAGAATATGGTGTTATCGCGCTATTCTGGTAGCGGTGCTATTCATGTCGTCTTTCTCGGCGATAGTTGCACAAGAAACCCGCTTTGGCGGCTTTGCCGACTTTAATTACGGCTTTAGCATTGATGGAAAAAATCTGAATGGTTTGGATACCAAAGGCTTTCGCCTAGGGCAGTATTCCTTTTTTGTGAGTTCGCAGCTTTCCGACCGCATTTCATTTATCGGCGAATCGGTTTTTGAGTATGACAATGGCTTTATCGTTGATGTAGAGCGGGTTTTGCTGAAATATGAAGCGACCGATTATCTTAATATTATCGCTGGAAAACACCACACACCGATTGGCTATTGGAACACCGCATATCATCACGG
>JAAFHM010000455.1 GCA_013298375.1 Ignavibacteria bacterium
TAAAGTTCGTCAGTTCAGGCTGCAATGTTGTATTAAACGACGCTTTCGTCGCACTAAACAGCCCAATCCCCCACGTAATAACTTCTGCGGGTTTGAGTAAAATCCGAAAGTCTTCGTCGTCGCTGCGGAGCGTCGTACTGGTTGCTGGGTTGGTCGTCGTCTGAGCGTGGAGCGGCGCTCTGTGGGCGAAAAGTAGCATCAACACAAGGCTCGTCACCAAAAGCAGTACAATTTTCATAAGAATTTACACCATGACTGGAAAAATCAAAATATCATAGCATAAATGTATGAAAATCTTGTGCCAAACGGAATACAGAATATTCCGTATTTTTAGGATTATTTGCTCCTGTTTCGATAGATTCGCTTGCTTTTAGGCATTTCTCTTACCGGGTAATCCGTACTACGGCAGCGTTCGTCCACTCCTCAGCCGTAGCACGGGCAGACTGAAAGAGCGACGTATTTTTTACGCTGCCATGATGCGCATGAGCATTTTTTGGATAACGACATCGTTATCTTCGCTGGAGGAGGATTTTATGGCAATATCGGCATCGCATAATGCATAAAAGGCACGCTCTATGGCGGTGCGTGAGTATTTGCGAAGGGCGGCAAGGTATTCGGTGATGAAGTATTGGTCAACGCCGACTGCTTTCCCCATTTCAAACGGGCTTTGGGTTTGCTGCGTGATCTCGGTGAGTTTCCAGAGAATCATAAAATAGCGGGTGAGCATCGTGATAATCATCAATTCTTGCCGACTCACTACTAACATTCGCTGCGTGATTTCCAGCGCTTTCGAGAGTTGGCGCTCTCCGATGGCGCGTTGCAACTCGAAAATATTGTAGTTTTTCGACACCCCGATAACCTCCGCAATATCCTCCCGCGTCAATCGGTCTTTGTTCGGCGCAAACGTAATAATTTTCTGAATTTCATTGTGCAGATCCCGCAAGGACTCGCCTGCTTGCGCAACGAGAAGTTCGCACGCATCGGGCGCAATCTCGCGTCCGAGTGCCTTGAAACGGTTCGCTGCCCAGGATGGTAGAGCGCTTTCGCGGAGTTTGGCGAACTCAATCCATTCGCCGTGTTGCAGAAGCAGATTATAGGGAAATTTTACGGCAGCAAGTTTTTTCTTTGCTTTTTCTTGTTGTTTTGGGTTACTGAGAGCAGATTTCAAGCCATTCAAATCATCAGCCTCAGCAACAAGAATCAAAACCGTTGAAGGCGAAGGATTACGGAAATATGCGGCTAAGGGGGATTTTTTCTCTGCATCTTTCCCCCGCCCCACGTTCATTTTCTCGAAATGCCGCACCGCCACCACGCGGCGCTCTGCCATCATCGGAAAGGCGCTTGCTACCTCGACGAGTGCTTCGGGCGTAATATCTCCGCCGTCGAAATTATCAACATTAAACTGCTCCATACCATTCTGCTCGACGGCGGCGGCGACAAGTGTTGTATATGCCTCTTCAAGTAAAAAATCTTCTTCCCCAAACATCAGCAAGATAGGGGGAAAGGTGCGAGATTTTATGAGTGGTGTAACGGATTCGAGCATAATCAAAAAAAATTTGAGAAGAACAATACACGACAATTTAGCACGGAAAATAAAAGTCTCTGCAAGTTTTTTTGTATTTTGCCAGTGTTCATTGACGATTTCATCATTTTATCACCATTTCTCCTCTATGAAACTCTCTCGTTGCCTTGCGGCTCTGCTTCTGGTCTGCTTCTCCACCGGATTTACCGCATCTCAGTCCCACGAAAACTATTCTGCGCTCATCACCATTGATGGCAAACAAACACATACCTACACGGTGCAATTTTCTCAAAACGGCGATACGACAAAGCGCGTAACGTCGTACTTTGACGGCTCAAAACGTCTGGTGCGACAAGAGACCACAAAATTTCGCGCAAATACCCTTACGCTGTTCGCTAACAAAATTGAGGATTTTCGCACCGGAGAATATCTTTGGCAAACCGCTTCCGGCAATCGGTTTTATGCCCAACGCCGTGAACGCACGGGTTCGGAAAATGAGCAGAAAAGCATAACGGCGGATAATGCGATTGTCACGACACTTGTGAGTGAGCGTGTTGCGATGAGCATGGAAGCGCTGGATCGTGGCGAAACCGTCACCTTCACGCTTGCGCTGCCTTTGCGCGGCATTGTGACTGATATGAATTTGGTAAAAATTAGCAGTGAAATAGTCGGTGGTGTTGCTTGCAGCACGATTAAACTTGAACCTTCTAATGTCATCTTTAGGCTCATGATGGGCGAACCGTCGCTTTTTACCTTTGAACGCGCAAAGCCACACCGTTTTATGCAATACAAAGGGATATTGGGCTTGCCAACACCGGAAGGCAAGCAACAAAGCGGCACAGTGGCAATAAAATATTAAGCAGAATTGCGGAAAATGTTTTGGAAAAAACCATCAAAGTTTCGTAAGTTTTTGTCTTACAGAAAAAATTGTCATTATTCATTCATTTAGGAGAATACTATGATTGAGAATGGTGTTATCTACTCTACCATCGTTTACGGAACTGTTACGTTGATGTTGACAGGTGTGATACTTTTCGTTGTAAAAATGCTCAAAGCTGAAGGCACACGCCCCGAGGACGACCATCTTTAAGAGCAAGCAACAAAGACAAGAAACTCTCAGACACTCCACCGTCGGGCGGCTTCTTCGCCGTCCGGCGGTTTTCGCCGTTATAGTTGTCCAGCTTGAAGAAAACCACAGAAAGCATCAATCGCCTACTTCCCCATCAGTTTGCAGGAATACGACAACAGCAATCATATTATCGTCTTTTTATGAGCATATTCCAGTATTGTGCCGTTTTTTCATAGCTGGTAACGATATGCAATAACGCCATGAAAATTGCCCCGGGAAGCATTTGCTGAACACAAACAACAAAAACACCGTGCCAATATACACCGCTAAAATCGTCAATGATTTCTACGGACGCAGGAAGAATGCGTATTTTCGCAGCATAATACACCGCTACACCCGCAAAATGGAAGCCATTGACAAAGAGGTGCAAAATATATTCCCATCGCGGCAAACCGCCCATAAATACGCGGCTGTCTCCTTCGAGATACGCATCAATTCCCAGCGCAAGAATATCCAAGCCAACGAAAAATGAGCCTATCCAAAAAGCAAAACTGTCATTGCGAAGATAAAGAAAATACAAAATAAACGGGAAGAGGACTGCCCTAGCAAGGTGCATCCGATGTTCGATTTTGCTTTCCTCATGCTCAAACAATCGGTATTTGACGATATGCAGATAGAAGCCGTCGTATAGGGCAAGAAGAGAAAAAATAACCAGCAGGATAAGGAGAAGTAGAAAAATGATTTCCATAGCCATTTCGTGAGGAGAGGTGAAAAAAGTGCCGGACGGCGAATAAAACCGTCCGGCAATGACGTTGTTGAGCGCTAATTAGCAGCAGCCTGTTGAACATTCTGAGCCGATGCAGCAGGTCGAAGATTGATTGCCGCCACAGCAGAAGCCTAGATTTTGCATGGTCTTCATGGGTATTGCTCCAAAATATGATAAAAGGTGAATTTCCGACGGCGGCAAAGAGAATCGCTGATCTGGTACCGAATCATCACCGATTTGCAGTGCCTTGTCGCCGACGATGGACGAAGAGGAAAACTGTGATTACATTATGTTTTCAAGCATCGTTCATCGTAGATTTACGATTAAACTACAAAAAAGTTTCCGATATGAAAAGAAAATATTTGCATGAGGACGAATTTCTGGTCACGGAACAAGGTTTTATGCGCTTTACCAAAACAGATTTCCCTTTTTCCTTGAGTAAAAAAATGTAATTTGAAGAATGTTCGTTTTTCAAATTTTTCCCTAAAACTCCCCTTTTCACCACATTCTTACGCAAATGAAAACTCTCCGCCTCATTCTCGGCGACCAATTACATTTACAACACTCTTGGTTCCACAAACCCAGCACTGATGCGGTGTTTGTGATGATGGAACTTCGACAAGAAACCGATTACGTGCGGCATCATATTCAAAAAGTCATCGGCTTTTTTGCGGCAATGCGAGTTTTTGCCGAAGAATTGCGGCGGCAAGGTCATGAGGTGCTGTACCTTCGTCTGGATGATGCTTCCAATCAGCAATCCTTTGCAAAAAACATTGCCGATATT
>JAAFHM010000425.1 GCA_013298375.1 Ignavibacteria bacterium
TTCCGATTTAATCAAATACGGCGTAAAGTCCCATCGTGCCGTAAATTCCAATCCCGCGCCGACCGACTCTGCCGCTTCCTCGAATTTCGCTTGCACTTTTTTCGCTAAATCTTCCACGAGTTGCAGGTTCATCGAGCGTATTTCTCCTTCGATGCTGGCTTGTGCCGGAACAACATTGACCGCCTCGCCGCCATGAATCATACCAACGTTCAGCGTTGTGGTCTCGTCCACGCGCCCAATCGGAATACTGCTGATTGCTTTTGCAGCCGCCAGAATAGCATTGATGCCCTTTTCCGGTGCAATGCCCGAATGGGATGCTTTGCCGAGAAATATTGCTTTGAATGCGATTGCGCCGCAGGATTCGCAGACAAAATTGCCAGGGCGCATGGAGGAATCAAAGACAAACGCCATTTCGACTTCCTTGCGAAGCGGAATATTCATTGAGCCGTCCAACGTTGTTTCTTCACACGTCGTAAAGGCAATCGTGAAGCCGCGTGTAGCAATGTTTTCCTTGACAATTTTCTCCAGCGTATAAAGTAAAATCGTGACTCCAGCGCGATTATCCACGCCGAGCGCCGTTGTGCCATCGGAAGAGATTTTTTCATCATCGACAATAACTTTCGTCTCAATCGTTGGGCGCGGCGTGTCCATATGGGCAGTCATAATAAAATCACCACCGCCAGCGACAGGGCAGAGAATATTGCCCGCATCGCCATTCCAGCGCGTAAACGTGTTGTCTTCGTAGGAATTTAGCCCCAAGCGACTGACAAAATTGTGGATGTAATCCGCCATCGGGCGCTCTCTGCCGGAAAGTGCCGGAATAACGGCTACTTCACGAAAAATTTCGATAATGCGCGGGTCAATCGCCGCTTTGGTACGTGCTTGCGGGGTTGTTGCTGTTGCCGTCATCACACACTTCTCCTCGTAAAATAAATGATAGTGGTAGGTTGTCTTGTCGTTTTGTAACTGGTCGGGTACGTCCAACGCTGTCGTATTCGCCCCCTTGACAAAGGGGGAACGGGGGATTTTCTTTCGATAATGATTGATTCTATGCGGTGTTCAAACATTTAATCCCCCGTTCCCCCTTTATCAAGGGGGCGAATGAGAAAAGTACGTGAGACCTACACAGGTCTTATTACTGCTGAAATCGTCACTGCTAATGCCGACTCAGATTGCTTCTTGTGCAAAGAGCCTTTTCATCAGGGTTTCCAGCCAATCACGCACCGTATGCTTGTTAATACCAAACGCCAGAAGCGTTGCGGCAAGAGCGAGAATCAGGTCTTTGTCCAATGCTGTTTCCGCCCGAACACCGCGCAAAAAGCGGCTTTCTTGCTTTCCTTCGAGAAGCATCATGCTGTCCCCTTCCAACACAAGCGCCCGTCCGCCTCGGGAGCAATGCAATGCTAAATCAGGATTGATGCGGCTAGTAGCAAAATACATCGTTTCATTATCGTACCGCTCCACCGAGCGTGTGATAAAAAGGTTATTCGCATTCAGTACCGCGATTCCCCCATGTTCGAGGTATTCAGCCACGAGTGCGTGTGCTTCCGCCGCATCTTCTTGCGTTTCCAGCGCGTTGCCGTAACCCTGACCAACACTGATATCTTCGAGATTGAGAATAACGCCCACTGTTGCACGGTCATATGGCAAACCTTCGCAAACGATGGTGCGAAGCGGGGTTTCGAGAATAGCACAATCAATATCTGTTTGTACCAATGCCGAAAGTATGCCGTTTCGGTGCGCCAGTGGCACGGGTTCTTTGCGGATGGATAGCTGCGGCGGCGAGGCGTGTCCGGTGGTATAACCCAAATCCGTCAGTGCATCGTCTAACATCATGGCAAGAAAATCCCCACCAATACCCGCCGTGATTGCCACAAGCGGTATGCGCGTGGGCTGCGCAGTTGGGAACAGCGCCAAAAGCAGGTTTTGTGCGATGTTGTAGCCTCTGCCACTCGTGGGAAGCTGATACAATCGCATATCAGGCGCAAGCGAGCAATCGGCAACCGTTTCCGACAAAACGTATTCTTCCAACAACGATTGACGCAAGGATGGCGTTGTGATGCGGAGTTCCGCGATGATTATGCCGTGATGTTCTCGCAAAAATTTTGCAATGCGGCTGAAGAGCCGAAGATTGTCCGCGCTAATTTCATCCGTCATTTCGATAACAGCGCCGCCATTTTCCAGCGTTGCTTCTCGCTTTAATGTCACAACAACGCCTTGAGGAAGCACCGTATCCGTTGTAAAACCTTGTTCGGCAAGCAGAGCGAGTGTTTCATCATCTATGCGAACAGGCTGCAAGCGCCCCGATGTATGGCGCTGACGATTGAGCCGCTCCACAAGCGCTTCAATACTCACTTCTCCGTCTCCGGCAATAATCGGCGGCGCTGATTTCAATGCGCAGACCGCCATATCGTTCAGCAGGAGAATACGAAAGTCATTTGCCGGAGCAAGTCTGGGAGTGGCTTGCGAGGCTGTCTTCCAAGGCAAATGCAGATGACGAATAAGGCTGCGCAACACGTCCTGCTCAAGCATTGCGGCGGAAGTTGGAGATAGTACAGCGCTAGAGTCAAGATTTGAAGCGGTATCTGCAAGATTTTTCTTTGGCAACAATCGTCCAGAAGAAAATTGCTGTGCATATTTGCCCGTGCCGAGAACTATATTTTCCGGCTGCTCTGCATCCAAGCGCACAAGCGGTATGCGGCGGCGACGCGCTTCGGCAATTAGTGTTTGCGTGGTGTAGGATGGAGCATAACGCTGGGCGATAGAGCGCAAATGCTCCACCAGTGGCGCAATAGCTATCGTTTCGCCCAAAAGAATACTGTTGACAATATTCAATGCCGCTTTTGCGGCAAAAATTCCCGCCTCTTCGTGCAGATAGCTAAAAACAACGTTGTAAACGCCTTTTTGAGCAGTGCTGCGGGTTTTGCCGTAGGTCACATCCATTCCGGCGAGGACTTGGAGTTCTAGGGCGCAATGCTCCAAGACGTGTCCAAGCAGCGTCCCTTCTTGCATCCGTTGAAAAAAGCCTCCCGGAGCGCCTACCGAACAATGATGGTCGTGCAGTGAGGGCAGAAGCCCTTTTAGCGCTTCAAAAAAGCCATCAATCGTATTCGTAAAAACCTCGTCAAACGTCCCCAAATCTAACTTCAACCGCACGACAGGCGACCACGCGAAAGCATTTGCTCCGCGCAGAATAGTCATGTCGAGCAGATGAAGGGGGCGAGACGAAACGTGATATGAAGCGGTTTCCAAAGCCATAATCCAAAGTTGGTGTTGCGCCGGGAGCAGCGTGTTATTCGTATTTCGCCAGTAATGCGGGCAATAAAGGCTCTAGCGCCTTGAAAATACCGCCGTCTCTACCTTCCGCCTCGGTGAATGTCACGGCGCGGGGTTCAGCCATTGCACCGCCCATAATGACGATATATCCGGCATGAACTTGAATCACGTAGCCATCGGACAGTACGTCGCGCTTCAAAATTTCCTCAGCATAATGCGGCTCGTCTAAAATCACGACATCTGCGCCTTCGTGGAAGGTTCCGTAATCAAAAATATCATCTTTGGTGTGGCAGAATATTGCAAAATCAAGGCTAGGATTGCGAAGCATTATTTCGACGTTTTTGCTATGACGCTTATGCTTGTGGAAAAATTCGTTGTTGAAAAACACACCATTTGCTGTCAGCGTACCCAGCTCTATATCCGGCTTCAATGCTTGCAGTGCGGTGAATATTTTTGTGCAAAGCGCGTCCGAAAGTTTGTTTCCTGCAATAATTGGAATGCGCTCACTACGATCTTTGGGAAAATTTGCCCGCATAATCATCCCCGGAACGTCTATTGAAGAGCCTTCGGCGGGAGCGATGTGCATAAAAATTCCGGGACCAGCATTGATTTCGATAATCGCAAAATTTCCCGCATCCCAAGGCTTGCTAATATCTTCCGCCAGCACGTCAATACCAAGGCACATTACGCTGAAAAACTTGGCAATATCGTTGACCATTTTGATATTGCGCGGGTGCATCTGCTCAGTCACGTTCACCGATACCCCGCCAACCGAAACATTTGCCACGCGGCGCAAATACACTCGTTCGCCCATCGGAGGAACAGAAGAAAGGGTTAAATTTTGGAGAGCGATATATTCCGTCAATCCGTCGTCAACAGTGATTTTTGACAGTGGCGAACGCGCATTGTCGCGGCGTTCAGGGCGTTTGTTTTCAAGTTCGATGAGTGCTTCGATGGTGTCTTTGCCATTACCTTCGACAAATGCCGGAACACGCTGCAAGGCAGCAACAAAGCGCCCTTTGACGGCAAGCAAGCGGTGGTCTTTGCCATAAACTTGCTGCTCGGCAATCGCTCCGTCAAAACTTGCCCCGGATTCTTTTGCTGCATC
>JAAFHM010000006.1 GCA_013298375.1 Ignavibacteria bacterium
GCAGAACAGGCTCACTAGACTTGATTCGGTCTGTGTTTGGCTTCTACGCTTGAGAATGTCGTACATTATGAACGTAAAAATACGAATTTTTTGTTTTTGCAATCTAATAGACAGGCTCAGGCTGAATAGCCCTTAAATCCTCTTGTTGAGCTTGTCGAAACATCCCTTTCATTTCAAAGCAGTGAGCCTGAGTATTTCTCAGGCTCTCGCTGCGGCGAGAAAGTAGTCTCCAAGACGCTTTTGACCGTAAGTAGGCGCTACACATTCATGTGTGGCGACATACCCCAAAAACTCTACTAAATCCCCAATGCGCGGGTTGAAAACGCTCACAAGCGGCTTCATTACTTTGGTTATAGCAAATGGGCTGTGAAAAATTCGTGGTGTTTTGCCAAGTGTTTGAAATGCAAGTTCGGCAATTTCTTGTCGGGTGAAGGTCTCTGGTCCGCCGATATTCATTTCTCGATTTCCTTGTCCCAAAGCCGCTTCCGTGCAGGCTTTCGCAACATCTTCTTCGTGTATCGGATTTGTGGATGCTTTTCCATTGCCGACAAGCCAGGCTGTGCCTTTTCGTGCCATTTCCAAAAATTCGCAATTCACATAAAAAAATCCTGTCGGGCGAACAACACCATATTCCAAACCTGATGCTTTGAGATGCCGCACAAATTCTTCATGGGCGTTGGTATAAGCCGTGTTCATGGATGCCGCGCCAAATGCGGAGAGATAGACAAATTTTCGGACTCCGCTTTCCTGTGCCTCTTTCAAAAGATTGATATTTCCTTGTAAATCGACGGTGTGAAACGAGTTTCTATCCTTGATTGCGCGTATATCCAGCGAAGCACCAATCGTTGAAATGACCGTATCCACGCCTTGGCAAACCCCAGCAAGCGTTTGTGGGCGCAAAACATCCGCTTCGACGATAGTGTGATCGGTGCTGGAGTGCGCACTAAACCTAGCTTCCATTTTCTTTTTTGAGCGAGTCAGAAGTCGTAGTGAATGGTTATTGTTGGTTCTACACTGCTCTACAAGGTGCTTCCCGACTGCTCCTCCGGCACCAGCAATCAGTAATGATGGTGTACTCATGGTGGTTTTTCCTGAATAGTGATGAAAATTTAGAACATTTGTTCTAAATGTAAATCTACGGAAAAATCTTCATTAGAACAAATGTTCTAAAATATATTGCTACACTTCAACTTCTACGCGCTCTTTTGCCAAGAACGTTTGTGGAAAAGTTGTTCGTGCCTCTCGCAAAAGCGGCAACCCCGATTTGTAGCGAACACTCAGATGGGTGATAAAAAGCCGTTCAACTTCAGCTTCCAAAGCCACTTCCGCCGCATCTTTCGCCGTAGAATGGAAGCGTTCTGCGGCTTTGTCCTGCATATCGGTGCGAAAGGTGGCTTCGTGGAGAAGAACGCTGCAATGCCGAGCCAGAGTAGGTGTAGCGCGGCATTTGCGCGTATCGCCGCAATAGACAAAACTTCGTGCTTCTTTGGGTGGTGCCGCAATGTCGGCGAAACTTACGGTGCGACCATTTGCTATTTCCACACTGCCTTCGCGTTTGATGCGCCCAAGTAGAGCCCCGCCCGCAATCCCAAAGGCACGTGCTTTTTCGATGTCAATATTGCGATGCGGTAATTCTTCCACCCTAAAACCAAAGCTATCAATGCGGTGTTCGAGCATTTGTGCTGTAACACGATGTCCTTTGATTGTCGCTAACTCGCCCGCAAAGCCGCTTGGTAGCTCATGGACGCGAAGTTCAAACCCCAATTTCACATCCATAATTTTCAGACCCAAATGTAAAAATTCCTCCAGCCCCTTGGGAGCATAGATTTGAAGAGGTGTTTTGCGCCCATCGCCTCCAAGTGTAGTCAAAAGCGGGAGGACACCAAGAATGTGATCGCCGTGTAGATGGGAGAGAAAGAGGTGGTTGATATGCGTGCGAGAAATTTTTGCACGAAGCAGTTGAATTTGTGTGCCTTCGGAACAGTCAAAAAGAATGGTTTCTCCGCCGAGCATGAGTGCTGTTGCGGAGGTGTGTTTGTTCACAAGTGGCGCTCCACCTGCTTTTGTACCAAGAACACAGAATTTCATAGCAAAATGAGATTGATGAGAAAAAAAGCAATCACGCTTTGGACGGTAAAATACCAGATTTTTCGCGGAAAAATCGTAAGTTTGCGTCGCTAGAACCATGTTTCCAACATCAATTACCTAAGATTTCCCGCACGATGGAAGAAAAACTATTAGCCATAATTGCCCGCTTTGGCGAGTTGACCAGCTTTCTTGCTGCACCCGACGTTCTGAATGATTACAAGCGCTTCAGCGATCTTTCCCGCGAGCATAAGCGTCTCGAAAGCATCGTTAGCGTGGCGCACGATTATTTGCGAGTTGCTAAAAACCTGCGCGATAACAAGGAAATTCTCTCTACACCCGGCATGGACGCTGAGTTGAAAGAACTTGCCGCCGCAGAACTCGACGAGCTTACTGAGACAAAAAGCCGCATGGAATCGGACTTGCAAGTGCTTTTGCTTCCCCGCGATCCGAATGATGACAAAAACTGTATCGTGGAAATTCGTGCCGGAACGGGCGGCGATGAAGCGGGTATTTTTGCGGGCGACTTATTCCGAATGTATCAGCGTTTTGCCGATAAAAAAGGCTGGCTGACCGAGGTGATTGATTTTAACGAAAGCGAGCGTGGCGGTTACAAAGAGGTTATTTTCTCGCTCTCCGGCGAAGAAGCATTCGGGATGATGAAGTACGAAAGCGGTGTTCATCGGGTGCAGCGTGTACCGGAGACCGAAGCGAGCGGGCGCACTCATACTTCTGCGGCAACGGTGGCGATTTTACCGGAAATGGATGACGTTGAAGTTCATATCAACGAAAGCGATTTGCGGATTGATATTTTTCGTTCCGGCGGCAAAGGTGGACAAAATGTTAATAAAGTCGAAACTGCCGTGCGGCTTGTACACTTGCCGACGGGCTTAGTTGTGCAATGCCAAGATGAACGTTCGCAGCTCAAAAATCGCAATAAAGCCATGAAAGTTTTGCGGGCGCGTCTCTATGAATTGGAATCCGCCAAACAAGCCGCCGAGCTGTCGTCCTCGCGCAAAGATATGGTCAAAAGTGGCGACCGTTCCGACAAAATTCGCACCTACAATTATCCTCAAAATCGGGTCACCGACCACCGTTTGGAAGGCGATGCGAAAAATTACACCCTGCAAGAAGTCGTCAATGGCGAAATAGAGCCAGTGATACGGCAACTCCAAATTGCCGAGCGAGCAGAATTGTTGAAATCTGGTGCAGTGGCGTAGAAATGTTTACTTCCGTCCGACGGCTGAGGAGTGCAAGAACGCTGCCGTCGCACGGGTTTCCCGGTAATAATTCCCGTCACTTGTTTTTGTTATTTTTCCGGGAAATCCGTTCTACGCTTCGGAAAGCGTAGGACGGGAATACCTACCCAGCCATTTACAATCTTCACCGAATCGGCAATGCCGTCGCACCAAAAAGATTGATAATTGCTTTATCCAGTTCGTGGAGTTCTTCTGATAGTTGCTTCGTGGGAGAGAGTGCCTCTGAAGCGTGTTCCGTGCCGTTTGGCTCAGCTGGCGGCACGTAAGATGGGGAAAATTCGTCGAAAAGCGACGTTGCTTTTTGGCTTGAGCCGCCTCGCACAATGACGCGCACCTCCCCGCCGAGAGCCGCACCCAATATTTCTCCAATCTGTGCCTGTTTTTCAAGAAGTTTATTTGCAACAAATTCCTGTTCGCAATGGCAATGCAATTCGCCATCCCGACATTCCACTCGCACCATTTCACGCTCTTGAAGCGATCCTTTTATCGCAGCATCAAGTATTTCCGTGCTTGTGATAATTCCTCGCCATTCATTATTCAACTCATCTGCTGAAACAATGCGCTTTGGTACTGGACGGACTGGAGTTTTGGGTAGAGGTTCGCTGCGAGTTTCCGACGTATTTTCCCCATCGGGTGTTGGTTTTTCCACAGAGTTTTCCACAATGCGCATCGACTGTGGAAAACTCTGCTCTTTAGCTATGATTTTTTGTGTAGGAGAGGTGCTTGAAGGTGTTGTGTTTACTTGCGTTTGGGGTGCGATTTTAGGGGTCTGCGTAGCCGGAGTGGTGCTGTAAAAAGCACTTAATTCTCCCCCAGACTCAACTTTTTTTTTTAGCTCGGCAAGTTCAGCGAGAAGTTCCGAAAGTTGAATGGCAGAATCAAGTTTTGCCATTTGCACGAGCGCAAATTCAAACCGCAAGCGTGGCTGTGGTGCAAAGCGGAGAGCCTGCTCGGTGTTCATAATAATCGTCATATATTGCAGCACATCTTCTTGGGTAAAGTGCTGTGCTTCTGCCAAATATTGTTCGCGGTGCAGCTTGGAAGCCTCAATGAGCGCGGCGTTTTGGGTTGCCAGCACCGTAAGCAGATTGCGGAAGTGTTCGGCAAGTCCATGAAGACATTCCTGCAAATCATAGCCACGCATAAAGACTTCACGGGCAAAATCAAGAATCGTTGCCACGTCATGTTCGCGGATAGCGCGTCCCAAGGTGAAGTAAAATTCGGTATCAATGAGGTTCAATGCCTCGTTTACTCGTGCGTACTCAACATTGCGCCCACAAAAGGCGATAACTTGGTCGAAAATACTCTGCGAATCCCGCATCGAACCATCACCTTTTTTGCCAATGACTGCCAGCGATTCATCGTCAATCGTGATGCCCTCTTGTGTGGCGATATAGCGGAGTTGCGCCGCAATTTCGTCTATCTGCATCCGTCGAAAATCAAAGCGCTGGCAACGGCTTAAAATCGTAGCAGGGACTTTATGAGGTTCTGTCGTAGCGAAAACAAATAGCAAATGGCGCGGTGGCTCTTCCAACGTCTTCAAAAGTGCATTAAATGCTGACGTGGAAAGCATATGTACCTCGTCAATGATGTACATTTTATAGTCCCCTTTGATAGGTGGATATTTCGCATTCTCGCGGAGTTTGCGAATATCGTCCACGCTATTATTCGATGCGCCGTCAATTTCTATTACGTCCATTGAGCGCCCTGTATTTATCTCGGTACAAGAGGCACAGGTGTTGCAGGGTTCAAACTCATCGCTCGGATTCTCACAATTTACTGCTTTTGCTAAGATACGTGCTGTTGTGGTCTTGCCAACGCCGCGAGGACCATTGAAAATGTAGGCATGATGGATGCGCCCCGACTGGACGGCATTGCGCAGCGTTCTGGAGACGTGTTCCTGCCCAACAACATCAGTAAAACGCTGTGGTCGCCATTTGCGGGCGGTGACGATGTATTGTTCTTGGGAGGCGTTGTGGTCGGGCATAACAAAGCAGAAAGGTCAATGGGATTATTGGTCAGATACAATGCTCTTGCTTGAGTTGTGGCGAGAACTTTGATTCGGAAAAATAACGATTTTATCCGCGTACATCAAACATTTCCGTTCAAAGCACGAATCTTTAACGCCCTAAAAAACAGAAAACCCCGTAGCAACGTTGGTTGCTGCGGGGCTGCCAAGGGAAGTATAAAGTATAAAACTCCGAGGGTAGCATTGAAGCAGTCTTCGGGATTCATACTTTATCTTTGATACTTCATACTTTCTTTCAGGTCTCAATGTGAAATTGTTGGCTCTCAGTTGAGCCGGCAAGTGCTGTTGTGGAAGATTGCCCGGCGCTGATGGTTTCGGCAATGACATCAAAATAGCCTGTTCCAACCTCGCGTTGGTGTTTGACGGCGGTGTAGCCCTGCTCTTCGGCAGCAAATTCCAGTTCCTGCATTTCCGAGTATGCCGCCATGCCTCGTGTTTTGTAGCCTTGGGCAAGATTGAACATCGAGAAATTCAGTGCATGGAAGCCAGCGAGAGTAACGAATTGGAACTTGTACCCCATTGCGCCCAATTCTCGTTGGAAGACGGCGATTTCTGCGGTGCTGAGATTGCGCTTCCAATTAAACGACGGCGAACAGTTGTAGGCAAGCATTTTGCCCGGAAACTTGTCGTGGACGGCTTCGGCGAACTTTTTCGCTTCCTGCATATCCGGCGTAGCAGTTTCGCACCAAACCAAATCAGCGTACGGAGCATAGCTAAGTGCGCGAGCGATGGCAGCATCTATGCCGGGACGGACACGGTAGAATCCTTCGGGTGTGCGCTCTCCCGTGCAGAACTCTTTGTCACGCTCGTCAACATCGCTGGTGAGAAGGTCAGCGGCATTAGCATCGGTGCGGGCTATCAGCAGCGTTGGCACATCGCACATATCGGAAGCCAAGCGTGCTGCGGTCAAGGTACGAATAAAATGTGAGGTCGGAATTAAGACCTTTCCGCCCAAATGACCGCATTTTTTTTCAGAGGCGAGTTGGTCTTCAAAGTGGACAGCGCCTGCGCCCGCTTCAATCATCAATTTCATCAATTCAAAGGAATTAAGCGGACCGCCAAATCCTGCTTCGGCATCGGCAACGATAGGAGCCATCCAATGCGTCCCGGTTTCACCTTCGGCAAAAGCAATTTGGTCAGCACGACGGAGAGCGTTATTGATGCGTTTTACCACATCGGGGACGCTGTTCGCAGGATATAGGCTTTGGTCGGGGTACATTTGTCCGCCCAAATTGGCATCAGCAGCCACTTGCCAGCCGGAAAGGTAGATGGCTTTGAGTCCGGCTTTCACCATTTGCATTGCTTGATTGCCCGTGAGTGCGCCCAGTGCGTGGACGTAATCTTCGGTATGAAGCAAATCCCAAAGGCGCTTCGCACCGAGTTCCGCCAGCGAATATTTAATTTCAACCGAGCCACGCAATTTTACAACATCTTCTGCTTTGTACGTCCGCGTAATGCCGTTCCAGCGTGGGTTGGACGACCATTCGTGCGTTAGTTCCTGTGCTGTTTTCATACACTTTCTCCGCGTGTGAACTTGAATGAGGAAATGAGTTTTGATGAGTTTCGTCAAAGAAGGAGTCGGTCAGGAGTGTTGATTTTGAGGCAGCGATGCCGTATAATTTCGGTCATATCATTCTGCTAAGAATGGAGATAAATTCACCCCGCGCAAACGAAGAAAAGACCCCGCTTTTGCCCAAGTATTATGCCCGTACACATCGCTGTAATCACACACTACAACCGCTCATAATCTTTCCTAAGCCTTACCAACACGTGTCTTAGAAAAACAATAGTTGATATGGAAACGATACGAGAACCAAAATACAGAAAAATTTCACACTACAAAGCGAAAATCTTCTTACAGCGAAATTTTTTTAATTTTACGCTGTTGATGTGTCAACTATTTCTGCGACAACAAAAAACTCGCCACGAGTTTTGAGCATCATGGCGAGTTTGTTCTGACGAAATATTCCCTCAATCACTCATCAAACCTACTCCAAATAGGTATAGCCATACAAACCGGAACGATACATTGCCAAAAACTCTTTGCCTTGTGCGAGCGTAATTTTGGATTCTTTGACGGACGTGCTGACCCATTTTTCCATCGTGCGGACGAGTTCTTTGGGGTTGAACTGCACATATTCCAACACGTCGGCAACAGTCTCGCCTTCGATAATTTGTTCCACTTCAAACTCGCCTTTTTTATTGATGGCTATGTGAACGGCATTCGTATCGCCGAAAAGATTGTGCAAATCGCCCAAAATCTCCTGATATGCGCCGACAAGAAAAACCGCAATGTAGTACGGATCATCTTCTTTCAAGGGATGCACCGGCAGAAACGAAGGGTAATCGTACATACCGATATATTTCTCAATTTTGCCGTCGGAATCGCAGGTTACGTCTTGAAGTGTTGCCTCTTGTGTTGGACGCTCATTCAGACGGTGAATAGGCATAATCGGGAAAAGTTGGTCAATAGCCCAAGCATCGGGGAGCGATTGGAACAGCGAGAAATTGCAGAAATACTTGTCGGCAAGGACTTTTTGCAATTGGTCAAATTCGTCAGGAACATTTTTCATTTTCGTAGAAATCTTACGCACCGCACGGGCAATCGTCCAGAAGAGTTTTTCCGACTTTGCGCGTGTCGGCAAATCCAAAATTCCCAGCGAGAAGAGATTCAGCGCTTCTTCCTTGAGCTGTTGAGCATCGTGCCAGCTTTCACCAACATTGCGCGGAGCGATATTTTTGTAAATCGAAAACATATCCTGCACGATTTGGTGGTCTTCAGCGGCAACTTTGTCTTTTTCATCATTCCAATTTGGGAGGCTTGTGGCTTCCAAAACATTCAGTACCAGCACGGAATGGTGTGCCGTCAGCGCTCGCCCCGATTCGGTGATAAGATTTGGGTGCGGGAGCGCGTATTTTTTACACGCCTCGCAGAGCATATAGACCGCATCGTCGGCGTATTCTTGCATCGAATAATTCATGCTGTTCGATGCCATAGACGACGATCCGTCATAGTCCACGCCCAAGCCGCCGCCAATATCCACAAATTGAATATTGCATCCAAGTTGGCGTATCTGGACGTAAAAGTGCGACACTTCGCGCAAACCAGCTTTAATGCGGCGGATATTGGTGATTTGGCTGCCGAGATGGAAATGAATCATATTCACGCAATCCAGCAAATTATTCTCGCGGGCAAACTCAATCGCTTCCAGTAATTCCGAGGCATTCAAGCCAAATTTACTTTGGTCGCCGCCTGATTCTTCCCATTTCCCACTGCCAGAATTAGTGAGTTTAATGCGAATACCTATGTTCGGGCGAACATTATTGCGCTCTGCAACGGTTTTAATCAACTTTAATTCGTTCAGTTTTTCCACGACAAGAAAAATCTCTTTGCCCATTTTTTGCGCCAAAAGAGCGAGTTCGATAAACTCCTCGTCTTTGTAGCCGTTGCAAACGATAATACTATCGGGATTGTCCATAATTGCCAGAACTGCCTGTAACTCAGGTTTGGAGCCAGCTTCTAGCCCGATATTAAATTCGCGTCCGTAGCGAACAATTTCCTCGACGACGTGTTTTTGTTGATTAACCTTGATAGGATAAACACCGAAATAGCGCCCCTCAAAGCCGTATTCTTGGGCGGCAGTTTTGAAACACTGGGAAATCTGCCCAATGCGGTCACCGATAATATCGGAAAAGCGCACCAGAATTGGCAGCGCGAGATCTTTCAAAATAAGGTCGTCAACCAATTCTTTCAGGTCAACAGCCGGACCTTCGGTGCGGCGCGGGCTAACGGTGATGCTACCCTGTTCATTGATGCCGAAATATCCGGCACCCCAACCGCTCATATTATAAAGTTCGTAGGAATCGTCAGTGGACCAAGCTCTCATGGTGGAATGTGATTACGAATGAGGAATGTAGAATTACGCTTGAAGGCAGTGCAAAAATAGTCAGATTCTCCCAACTTTCGCAGAGTTTTACGCGAATTGATTTCGCTTTTGACGAGTATTTTGATAATTTTACATTTCTTGGGTGTTTAACCCTTCAAGACGGCTTTTTTCTGCGCAACCCCGTCCCCGCGCCTTCCCTCAATGTCAGTATCATGAAAACAGCGCCTTTTGTAGCCTTACCGATTATTCAGCCCCGCACTAGCATATCTTCTGCATCAAGTAATGAAGAGGCTCTTGATGTTGTACCCGATGCGGTGCGCCTTAAAGAGCAGTTTGCTGAGTTTTTGCGGGAAAAAAAATATCGCAACACGCAAGAGCGCTATTTAGTGCTTGATGGTATTATTGAATTTGACGAACATTTTAGCGCTGATGAACTCTACTTGGCGCTCCGAACGAAAAATATTCAGGTTTCCCGTGCGACGGTCTATTCTACTTTGGATTTGCTGACCCGTTGCAACATCCTTGTCAAACACCGCTTTCAAGGCGATAGCGCCCGTTTTGAACTTGCCGATAAGATGCCGAACCATGACCACCTTATCTGTACGGAATGTGGACATATTGTTGAATTTCAAGAAGATACCTTAAACGAAATTCAAGACCGCATTGCTGCCAAAAACGGCTTCAAACCCCTCAAACACTCGCTTCAAATTTTTGCCGTGTGCCAAGATTCGCGGAATTGTGAGCATAATCGCTCGTAGGCAATCTATTTCCTCCGCCGCATCGGTGCTTCGCTTTGGAGTGTCGCATTTGTCGTCGAAACTATTGTACTGCCTGTTGTTGCTTGTAGTGTTGCCATTGTTGAATTGATAGTAGCAGGCAGTTTGGGCAAGGATTTTAGCGAGTCTTGTAATCTCTGCTCCGCCAAAAGCGCATCCAAACTGGGTTTTATTTCGGTCGAAAACGGCGAAGACGGGTATTTCTCCACAAGGCGCTGATACCAATAGACCGCACTATCGCGCTTGCCCAATTCCCGCTCATAAAGCCACCCTTGGGCATAATGCGCACGGGGCGCATACTTGGAATCGCCGTAACGCTGGGCAACAAGATTGTATTTTTGCAATGCTCTGCCGTATTGTTTGATTTGGCGGAAACGATCGGCAGATTGCATTACATCGGCAAGCGAATCTGTCAAAAACTGTTCGGTCAAACCCAAGCGAATGCGAGCATCTACGCCCTGTTGTGTCTGAGGATAATTCCGAACGATAACGTTCAAGAGCGAGTCCGATACGTGTTTTCGGACGGCTTCGGCAGAATCCGCTTTGGGATCGGGCTTTGCTGTTGCTGTATTGCGGCGCTCTAAGCCAGCAATGGCAGCTTCTGCATAAAGATACCGTGCGCGGTTCGTGTCTCCGTCGGGGCAAATAGCTGCCGCTGCCCTATAATACTTATTTGCCGAGTCTGGAACGCCTAAACGCTCGTGAATACGCCCCAAACGGTACAGCGTGAATGCCGCTTTGCGCCTTGCGCTGTCTTGTGCCGGAAGATTATAGGCTGCCGTATCGGATTTCAAAAGCCCGTAAAATTTGATGTTATTTGCCGCTTCCGGCACTTGTACTTTCCAATCAGTCAGCAATCGCGCATAGAGCGACGCATAGAAATAGGATGGCGTTGTTTCAATCAGCGACCGCGTGAAAATAGACTGTGCGCCTTCGTAATCTTGCCGTTTGAAAATATCAAGTGCTTGCCGATACCGCGCCGTTGCTGGCGCTTCTTTGAATTTTAGTGTGTCGGCAAGAGCGAAAATACTGTCTATTCCGGGGCGATTGCTCAGGCGCAAAAAGGTGATGTATTCGCTATACGCAAACGAGCGCCATTCCGCATAGTTCCGATTGGCAAAGACTTGGTTAAAAGCGCGTTGTGCCTCGTCGAAACGCCCAAGTTGTGTGAGTGCGGCAGCGCGATAGAGTTCGGCTTCAAAGCGCGTCAGTGCGTCGGGCGAGAAGTCCAATACTTTGGTAAATTCCTTCACGGCATCGCCAAACTGCCGTTTGCGGTAATAGAGTAGCCCAATTTCCGATTGCCAGCGTGATTGTTGCGCACGGTCATCCGCTTGCGTAATGGCGCGGCGATAGGGTTTGACTGCTTCTTCCAAATTGTTAAAGTGCAAGGCTAATTCCGCCTGAATCCGAAATGCCTCCGAAAGCGCGTCGTACCGATGCTGTCCCCACGCAATATCAATCGCCCTCAAAAGTGCTTTTTCTGCCTGAGAGAATTTTGTTTGCATCAGCAGCGTTTTTGCTATCAGCAAATGCGCATCCGGCGAAAGCTGGCTGTAAGGGTAATTATCCATCAGTTCTTGGCATTTCATCTGGGAATTATGCCATTCACTGCGGTAAAAGTACGCTTTTGCCATGAGAAAAAGCGTCTGGTCAATGAGGTCGGATTGTGCGTGGCGAACCAGTAATTTCGAGCCTTTTATCAGCACCGAATCAACCCAAACACGCGCTCTATCCAGTTTTTCCGGCTTCACAACGAGTGATTTGATGAACTGCGGTACTTCGCGGTCGTCTGGCTTGTCGTCGGCAATCGTTGGTTCGTCAATGACGATAATACGCGGCACGGTGCGGTTCTGCTCATCGAAGAGAAAAAATTCGTCTTCGCTGTCGAGCATAAGGCGGTTTGCGTTATAGTACGTGTTGAAATATGCCAACCCGTTTGTAATAGGCTTTGGGAGAGTCTTACAGGACGTGCAGAGGAGCGTGACGGCGGCAATAATCGCTATTGCCGAAACATAATATTTCTTGTGAGAGGTGCGCACCATGAAAGAATACATCAAAATTGGACAAAAGGGCTTGTTGCGGCATTAACCGACTGCTTTTGACAAAAAGCAATGTTCATGCCAAATGCGCCCGAAATGGTTACTTGCAAGGTGTACGCTGTGTTTCAGAATAATAGCTTTATGATTGTTGGGGAAACATTGTTCAGAATTGACGATTGGTCAGGTCTCGAAAAATTATCTACGAATCGCACGAATCCTCACGAATAACGAGGTTTGAACGAATGATTTTTCAGAAAAATGCCCTTGATTCGTGTCAATTCGTGTGATTCGTGGACATTGCTGGCAACATATCCGAACACTTGCCAGAATTGTGACAATGCCAATGCGAAAATACGGAATTTCTGTGCCAATACGAAGATTTGGCGAGTTTCTGAACCATATTTTTTGGCACTTGTGTATTGACCGTCAGCGTTGTATTTTGGCGTGGAATGCGCTTAAAACCGCTCTTGTCGGATAATTTCCCATCCTTGTTTTTTCTTTATCGTTATGAAATTTTTTCTTGTTGATGCTATGTCGCTCGTTTTTCGCGCATACCACGCTATGGCGAAAATGGGCTTGCAAGCGCCGAATGGCGAACTTACCGGGGCGGTCTATGGCTTTGCCAATATTCTGGCAACAGTCTTGAACAAAGAAAAGCCTGAATACATCGGTATTGCGTTCGATACGCCTACTCCCACCTTTCGGCATGAACTCTACGACCGCTACAAGGCGCATCGCCCCGAGTTTCCCCAAGAACTCGTGCCTCAGCTTGCCCGCATCAAAGAAATGATTACGTTGCTGAATATCCCACAAGTCGAGATGCCCGGCTATGAAGCCGATGATGTTGTCGGCACATTCACAAAGCGCTTCAGTGCTGCCGGAAACGTGGATATTTACTGCCTGACAAGCGACAAAGATTATTGCCAACTCGTGAACGACCACGTAAAACTCTTTCGTCCGGGCTTTTCTTTGGGCGAATACGAGGTAATGGATATTGCCGGAGTACATAAAAAATTTGGCGTTGCTCCGGCACAAGTGATTGATGTGCTGGCGCTTATCGGCGATGCTTCGGATAATGTGCCGGGCGTAAAGGGCATCGGTGAAAAAACCGCCATACCGCTTATTCAAGAGTACGGCACACTCGAAAATGTGTATGACCATCTGCCCGCTATCAAAGATTCCGTTCGCAAAAAACTGGAAGCAGACCGCGATATGGCGTTTCTCTCCAAAGAACTCGTCACGATTCACACCGAAGTCCCCGTTGCCCACACGCTGGAGGATTTTATCCGCAAAGAACCAAACGCCGATGCGCTCAAAGAATTTTTCCTCTCATTGGGTTTTCGCACGATTGTTGGGAAATTTCTTGTTGGAAGCGCACCAGACCTGAGTTCCGCCAAATTGGCTTCAGAAGATTCTGCAACTCAACCGCCTGCAACACCGCTTCAAACCTTAAAAGACATCCCCCACGAGTACATCACCGCCGATACGCCGGAGAAAATCTTCGCAATGGCAAAAGAACTGGAAAGCGCACCAATGCTTGCCTTTGATACAGAAACCGATGGTTTGGACGCAATGGCGTGTAATTTGGTTGGGCTGTCTTTCTGCGGTCAGGAAGGACGCGCTTTTTATGTGCCGATGGCAGAATTTGGCGATGTTCCTCCGCCGGAATCCGAGCAAACATCGGAGCAAAGCAGTGTTCAGGGCAGCGTTCAAACAGACTTATTCTCTATGCCGGAGAAGCCGCAGAAAAAGGCGCTTCTGGCAGAATGGCGCTTCCCTACGGCATTTGCTCCCATCAAGCAGCTTCTGGAAAATCCGAATGTACCAAAGTGTGGTCAAAATGCAAAATTCGATGCTCTGATTTTGCGGCGTTATGGCGTGGATGTCGCCCCTATCGCCTTCGACACGATGTTGGCAAGCTACGTTCTTAATTCCGATATGCAGCACGGTATGGACGCATTGGCGCAAAAATGGCTTGGATACGCGCCAATCCCCATTTCGGCGCTTATTGGCGAGAAGAAAAAAGACCAAATTTCGATGGCAAACGTCGCTGTGGAGCGGGTTTCCGAGTATGCCGCCGAAGATGCCGATGTTACCTTGCGTCTCTACAACAAGCTCCGCGAACAGCTTGAAGAGCAGCATCTCCGCGAATTTGCAACCACCGTAGAGTTTCCGATGATAGAGGCACTGACGGAAATGGAGTTCAACGGTATCGCCATTGACACGGCTGCTCTTGGAAGCATTTCCACGATGATTCGCACGGAAACCGAAAAGCTCAAACGCCAGATTTGGAGCGATGCAGGGGAAGAATTTAACGTGGATTCGCCGAAGCAACTTGGTGAAATCCTGTTTGAAAAAATGAAGATTCCGCCCGTGAAAAAGACCAAAACAGGCTTCAGCACGGATTCATCGGTGCTGGACGAGCTTTCTGCCGAACATCCAATAGCAGAGCGGGTTTTGGAATATCGGCAACTCGCAAAACTCCAATCCACCTACGTCGAAGCGCTGCCGCGCCTTGTCAAGCCGCACACGGGGCGCATCCATACGACCTATAACCCCACCGTGACCAGCACGGGGCGCTTGTCTTCGACAGACCCGAATTTGCAGAATATTCCCATTCGTACCGAACTTGGGCGAGAAATTCGCAAGGCATTTGTCGCAGACACAAGCAAAAACCCTGAAAGAGTGCTGCTTTCGGCGGATTATTCGCAAATCGAATTGCGGATTATGGCGCATATTTGCAAGGACGAAACTCTCGTCAGCGCGTTCCAGCACGGCTTGGACGTACACGCAGCAACGGCTTCGGTGCTGTTTAATGTTGATGTGGCAAACGTTGACCGCGATATGCGGCGTATTGCCAAGACAGTCAATTTTGGGGTGATGTACGGGCAGGGTGCATTTGGGCTGGCGCAACAACTAAAAATCTCTCGCACCGAAGGCAAATCTATTATTGATAACTACTTCGCAAAGTATCCACGTATCAAGGAATATATTGATTCCACCATCGAAACCACGCGCAAAAACGGCTTTGCCACGACTCTTTTAGGGCGGCGGAAGTATTATCCCGGCATCAACAGTCCAAACCGCGCAGACCGCACGGCATCGGAACGTGCCGCTATCAATATGCCCATCCAAGGTACGGCTGCCGAGATGATGAAACTCGCCATGACGGCGGTGTACAAAGAAATGAAGCGTCGGGCGATGCAATCCCGTATGCTCTTGCAAATTCACGATGAATTAGTCTTCGAGATGCACCCAAGCGAATCGGAAACACTACCAACACTCGTGAGAAACTGCATGGAAGGCGCATTGTCGCTGGGCGATGTGCCGGTGTTGGTGGAGATGGGGACGGGTAAGAATTGGGCGGAAGCGCATTAAAGCGGATGCGCATTACATGACCAACGACTATCCAGATGAAAACAAATGTTGCCAAATACACTTCCAAGATTATTGCGGTGCTGAATCGTTTCGATGTGCCGCAGGTGCTGTCGTGCAGCGCCAATGCTGTGAATCTCACAACAGGAGAACAAGCCTCATTCTGGGAAAATACTGCACTGCCCACCGTGCAAGAAACTGACGCAGTGCGCTCTTCTCTCTCCATTCTCACCAAAAAAGGGCGAATGTTCTGGCTTTGGGATGAACGTTTGCCGAATGCGGGCAACCTTCAAAGCGCATTACAACGGCGTTTGGAGGCATATTTACCGAAAGAGTCCGGTGGTGATGCGCCGCCGCCATCGCGCATTGGTACGCTGCGTGTGTTGGCAGATGAGGTGCGAGAATGGTCGCAGCGTCAGGCATGGTCTGAGGAAGAGCGCGATTCCCTTCATGGTGCAGTTCTTTTCCTCCAGCCGGAAGGCGCATCCATACTCACCTTTGGAAAAGCGCGTGTGCAGGTTTCCACGAACCGTGTGCGTCTCCGTAATCTTTTTTCGACGGGAACTTTCAAAGATTTTCTCCAAGATCTCATCAAATCTCGTGTTCAAGAGCGTATCGCAACCGAAATTTCCCACGAGGATTGGTCATGGGCAATCAACAACGAGCCGTTCACCTGCCGTCTGGAACACATGGACGTGGGAGGTGCAGTGCGCTTTGCAATTCTCGCCAGCGATATTTGGCTTCCGACCGAGACAGAAATCGTGTGCGGTGCAGCCTTGGAGCATCACGGCGGCACAGCATCGGCAGCGCTGGCAATGCGCACGGCATTTGGGCGCATTGGCGAGCGTCCTCGCGGGGCGTGTGCGGTGGTGGACGTTCTCCCGCAAGGGGTGGATACCCCCGATGCCGACGATATGATGAATGCCGCAAACAAAGCTGCTCAAGCATTCAAAGCCGTGAAAGGCTCTTCTGTGCTGGGGTTTGGTCTTGGGAAACTTGCCGTCGGTGCGCTGTTGGTGGGCGTTCTTGCCTACGGCGCGTGGCAATGGTGGACGGCGGGTCAGACAGAACCCACGCCGCCGCAAAAGGCAGAGGAAATGCACCGTACCCATAGCGACAGTACACGCCGTGCGGCGCGGTTGCTTCAGGACAGCACGGACTTGGATGAAACGGACGCAGGCGACAAAGCCGACACGCTCCAAAGTACGAACACGGCTATCGAAAAAACGGTTATTGCGTTTGAAAATGTGCCGCGCACGGTTGTGCCGATTCTGCTGAAGACATCACAGCCAATAGCCGCATCCAATCTAGCTTCACGAGTGAAGGTGGAAATACGCGGTGCGCAAAACATCACGAAATACCGCGTGGAACTCGACACCGCCAAACGCCAACTTCCGCCGCAAACTACGCGCCTCAATGTGATTATCGAACAGCCGCTTTCTGCGGGAAAGTACAGCGTGAAATTGACGTATTCGGAGCGGGAGGTGACGACGGCGACGGTGGAAGTGAAAACTATGAGCAAACAAGCCTTTATCCAAACAATAACAGAAACACCTTTTGCTGGAACAACAAATCACATTGCTCAAGTGCCGCAAAAAGAAGCAAAGCTATTTGCACCGCAACTGATGTATTTATTGACATTTGGCGAGCAAATTCAAAAGCCGAATAAGGTGCTAGCATTCTGGGAGCATCAAATTAAAGTGAGATTTGGTGCTAGTTTAGCGGGTGTGATAAAAGAAATGGCGTTTTGTTACCGTTTTATTTCTTTTACAGGCGATACTTCCGCAACTGAGCGTATGCCCTTTAATGAAAACGTAAAACGCGGAGTTCAGCGAGGAAAGCGCATTCCTGCTTTTGTTCAAAAAGTAGAAAGTTGGCTGGAATATACATGGACAGATGATAGTCGCTCTACATGGGCAAGATCGGTTAATAGTGTTGAACAGCAAGCACCTGAGGTCTATCTCGAAAAAAACGATATTCGGTGGGCATATAAAGCCCGTCTCAGTGGCGGGAATCGCTCAAAATACTATCCGAATGATATTGAGGTTACCATTCCGAATGTTGTGGTGGCGATAGAAGATGTATTGATTGACACAGATACTACAACCAATACTGCTGTCAGCGCTTCATTCAACGATCTTCGGGTGCCTGAGAAACCCAGTATATACCAAGTACGCCGAACAGGTTTGGAGAAGATTATAGGTACTATTAAGCAATCACTTGAATATTCTGATGCTACTGCCTTAAATGCTATTGACGCTTCGGCACAGCTAGGATTTAGGCTTATTGGCAGTGAGGAAAGTAATTTTAACAATCTTTTCTATCTTACCTATTTGCTGATTTTTACTGCTAATAATGAGTTGGTTGAATTAGAAAAAGAAACAGATTTTGTGAAAATTACGCCGCTTTCCGCTAAATTCGAGAAAGGGCGTTATTCCTGCACGTTCCTCCTCAGTAATCTTCCATCAAAGCCGAAAAATGAGGAGTGGGTGATAGCCGGTATTATCAAAATTAACCCTGGGGCTTATGTTATGAACCCGAGAAATCGTGTTGTTTCAAACCCCAGTGAAAGTTCGTCATTTCAAGTGCCAATATTGATTCGGTACAAATAAATAAACCTCACAGTCTCAGCCCCCAGTCCCTGCAATGAGACGTGGCGCTTGGAAGCAGCTTTTATCATCAATACCAATGCCGCAATTTTCAATCCTTTCAATGGTAAATCATCACCGCCGAGCCTTGGTGGAACGGAGTTCCGCCTCCCCATTACCCTTGAGTACAAGTAGCCCATCCCGCTTCTTATGCACCATCGGGAAAACTCTGTATTTTTCGCTTCTTTTTGAATACTCTCAAAAAGGATACGACTTTGCGCAGTACCTATTTTTTGTAAATTAAGCCATGAGTATTCTCAACCATACTGTTCTTGAGCGCTTTGGCGCACTGCTCCAGCGTCGTGTGTCGCTTGTCGGGTTAGCGGCATTTGGCTCACGGGTGCGCTCTGGCGATGCTGCGCCTGACAATGATTCCGACCTTGATGTTCTGGTCATTAGCGAGACGCTTACGCCCGAGGTGCGCCGAATTGTGAGTGATTGTGCCTTTGAAGCCGATTTTGATGCTGGTATTCTTATTTCGCCTGTTGTGTATTCCCGCTATGAATGGGAACATAGCCCGGAAGGCTCGTCACCGCTTGCCCGCAGTATTCGCCACGAAGGTGTGTTTCTTACCGTATGACGCAAGAAGAACGGGAAATACCGCGCTCTTACCGCCTTGAGTAGGCAGATGCCGCACTCCGTGATGCGGAGCTTCTCGTTTATCATCAGGGATCTGCGATTGGCGTTATCAACCGTGCCTATTATGCCATGTTTTACGCTACTCTTGCCCTTCTCCAAGACCGTCCCTCGCTTCCGTCCAAACATTCTGGGGTCATTACGTTATTTGATGTGGATATTGTTAAAGCGGGTATTCTCCGTCATTGCTTGCTGCGGGGGCAACGAAAACTCGAATCTTCTGGGGCAGACTTCTTTACACAGAACGCTCTTGAGCCGCTTGCTACCTAGAGAGAATTGTCAAAACTACTGTATGCTTTTACGAACTATCATTCCAACCTTTCGTACTTACAACTTGAAGTCAAGCTTTCTCAGAGCGACAGAGGTTTCAGATAATTCCAGCCCGCACTATGCAAATCTTCCCATGAAAAGCCATCGTCATCATTGCCAGGCATAATAAACACAGCATCGCGCAAAGCATACTCAAAATCAATGCGTCTGAGCGCCTCGCAGAGTTCCGTGAATCCGGCATGAGTCCAATACTCATCTTCGGGCATATCTTCCAACAGTCGGCGAACAGGCTCTAATGGTGCGTATTCCAGCAAAAACGCCATTGTAACGACAATGTAGCCCTTTTCAGAACTCAGGCGAAAACTCTCATCATGGCTTGTGCCAAGTTCTTCCTGCTCCGTTGCCATGCTTGCGGTAATTTCACTTACCCATGATTCAAACTCCGCTTCATTATTGGCTTCGTCGCTGTCGGTGATATAATCCCAGTAGCCGTATTCCCAATAGGGCTTGTTTTCAAGTACCAACGTAAGACATTGCTTGTAAAGTGCTAATTTTTCCTGTGGCTTTTCGGCGTTATTTTTCCGGGAGGCATCGGCAATAAGTTTTCGCAACCGTGCGCCTGTGTCATCGCTGGAAAGCGTTGCAAGGACGAACTGAACACCGAAAAAGAAGGTTTCGGGTTCGCGCCCGAAAAGCGAGGAGAAAAAGCCGCGTCGGTTCATGGTGTTTGGTTGGAAACGGTGTGGTGATTATGCTTTGGGCTGCCACGCTTTGGTGGTGCGGGTCTCGTTGCCAAAGGTGTTCTTGAGAATAATTTCAATTTCTGCCGGACGCGACCAGTCCACGCCTTGAATTTGAGAAAGGAGCGTGGTTGCTTGCGCCACGACACTACCATTTTTCTTTTTGACGAGCATAATGTCGCGCTGCGGCACGATGAATCGCTGTTTTGCACCACCGCCACCATCAGACGTTACGACCAATTCCACGCTGCATTTTGCCGGAGGCAAATAGTCAACAAAGTCAATAACCATGCGTCCGGCGCTTGATTCATTATTGCGGTAAAATTCCGCCCCTTTAAATTCGGGTTTGTCCTCCAGCGAAATACGTTGAATTTCCGTGCTTTGCTTCAAATGCTCCTCATGGACGGAGGTGAGCGTGATGGTGCGGGAGATTTTTTGTCGCTTTTTATCGGCTTGAAACCAAGGAAGTTCGCTGATAGTCTGGCTTTTGGCGCTGACAACGCCATCGCCCGGCTCAAAAAGTGACTCCACACCAAAACCGATTGCGCCCAAAGCACGACGCATTAAATCCATCGCGGCAGTTTTGCTCAGGTTTTGTGTCTCTTTCAGAAGTTCTACCTTTCCGACAACGCTCACATACTCAACATCAAGCGGATGAGCGGCATAGCCTGTGCGTCGCATAAACTCGCCGCCATCTTCGGGGCGTTGCAAATCTCGAATGGCGGGAGAGTCAATCGGAACGTCGTTTTCAACTGAAGCAACTATTTCCAGCGCCTTATCCAACAAGGGTTTGACAAGAAAACCCGCATCTTTTGATTTTTCCACGAGTGCCGTTTTCCATTGCCACGCCCGGGCAAATGGTGAACCTTGATGCGGCGAACCAATAGAAATGAGGCGCTCAGTGCGGTGGTCGTTCAGATGTTTGGTGAGGTAATACCGTGCTGTCACGCCGCCCATACTATAGCCAATCAAAATAACTTTCTCTGCTTTGGTGCGCTCAAAAACAAGCGGCAAAAATTCCTCCAACTCCCGTTCCCATGCGCCAATGGAGTCCACCGGATTCGAGAAGGCGACGGTAAAAAAATCAGCAAAACCACTTTGCTTTGAAATCTGAGAAACCGCATCAACACTTGCTTTTCCATTCACCTTGCGCAGTACGCCACCGTGAATCAAGCCGATTTCTTGTTCGTAGTATTTGACTGCATAAGCATCCCAGACGGCGGCTTTTTGCCCCAGCCCATGCAAAAGCAGTATTGGGTAGGGAATATGCGTTGCCGTCATCCGTTCCACAGGCGGTGCTTCGGGCAGATTTTTAATGTACGAGGTGCTGGACGAACAGCCCCAAAGTGCGCATAGAATGGTGCTTAGGGCAAGGTATCGTAAAAAACATTGAGGAGAATTTTTTTTCATAGCAGAAAAACGTAAGTATTCGGTCAAGTGAGTGAGGTTTCGGGTCGTGTCTTAAAGGGTAATACGTTGTGAACATTTGGTCTTGAACAAACATACAGAAAAAAATTTCGTCGAAAAAATGAGGCTCACGCAAAAGGTACAATAAATGACGCAAATGCAAAGCGGGGCGAAGAATCAATATCTCCGCCCCGCATGAAATCTGATTTTGACGTGCTTTCGACGGCAACTATTTTTTTGTGGCAGCTTTTTTTGCTGGAGCTTTTGGTGCTGGTGCTTTGGGCGCTGCGCCTGTATTGCCAGCAAGAAACTCGCTCCATGTGTATTCCGTTGGGATTCTGCGCCCTTCTTCGGCGAGTTCGATGAGATATTTTGCCGCGTGTTCCAGCACCCATTCAAAGTTTTCGGGTTGTACCGAGGAGGCTTCTGCATCGGGAGCCGGATTCAGGAAGTCAATCGCATAAGGAATACCATCTTGAACAGCAAACTCAATGGTGTCGAAGTCATAGCCAAGCGAGTTGACGATTTTCATGCACAATTCTTCGAGTTGCTTTTTGCGTGCCGGAGTGAGCGTGAAACCAGCCACATAGCGGAGATGGTGCGGGTTCCGTGGCTCGTAGGGCATGATGTGGATATATTTTTTACCGATGGCATAGCAACGGTAGTATTCGTTGAACTCCACACCAGCTTGGAGCGTCATGCAAATATCTGCCGTTTTGTGGTATGCCTCGAAAAACTCTTGGGGATTATGCACTTTGTAAACGTGTTTCCAACCACCACCATCGTGTGGCTTCAAAAACGCTGGAAAGCCCACGTACTCGAAGATTTCTTCCCAGTTGAGCGGGAACATCAAGTTCCGCATAGACTCGCTTGTCGTCGTTGGCGGGTGATCTTTCGAGGGCAAAAGCACGGTCTTCGGAATCGGTACACCGATTTGCGAAGCCATCGCATAATTGAAGAATTTGTCATCAGCGCTCCACCAAAACGGATTATTGACGACCCGGGTGCCATTGAGCATCGCGTTTTTGAGCATGGAGCGATAAAATGGAATATCCTGCGAAATACGGTCAAGAATAACATCGTATTTCATCAAGTCCGCCATTTTGATGCCGCCGATTTGAACAAATTCCGCACGAATATTCTCTGGAGCGGTACTGTTAATACGCTCAACGAGCGCCGGAGGAAACGACTGCTCCATACCAAAGAGCAAACCAATTACTTTCATAGCCATATTGCAAACCCTTAAAAACGTGAAATAAAATGAGGATATTGATTTAGAGGCACATCGAAATTATGCCGGGCGAACCATTGCTGAACACCCACGAACCACTGACATTGAACATACAGTATTCTCAGGGGCAAAAATAAAAAACTTGAAGCGAGATTCAACAGTTTTCTTTGTAAGTTGGGCGAAGTTTTTTTTACCCGCATTAAATCTACTCTCACGCCATGCAAAGCCGCCTTGTCGAAACAAATCAATCAGGCATTCACCGAGACCTTTCAGCATTGGTGCAAAAACACGCTCAAAGCACATATCAGCGCCCCATTCCCGATTTCAGTCGCGCTGCATTCGAGGAGTTTGAGCGCTCTTTGGGCTTGTCCGAAAAAAAGCAGATTATTATGGATTCTTGCTGCGGCACAGGCGAAAGCACGGCATTCTTAGCAGCGTCGAACCCGGAAGCCTTTGTCGTTGGCGTTGACCGTTCGGCACATCGTTTGCAAAAGCATCACCGGAAAACAGGAGAGAATTATATCATTTTGCGGGCTGATGTGGAAGATTTTTGGCGACTTTTGGCGGATCACTATGGTCAACACGTCATTCTTCACGCCATCTATTACCCGAACCCGTATCCGAAAGCCCGTCATATCATGCGGCGCTGGCACGGACATCCGCTTTTCAGCACCATGCTCCGGCTTGCAAACTTGACTGAACTCCGTACGAATTGGCGTTTGTATGCCGATGAATGGGCGTTTGCCTCATCACTGCTGGGGTACACACCCGAAACGGAGATTATTCATGCCGCAGAGCCGATAACGGCTTTCGAGCGAAAGTATGCTGCAAGCGGGCATGAACTTACTCGCGTTGTGATTCATCGCTCTTGACCATTGATGAGGCTTACGCACGTTGATAGTGTTGGATTCTGAGAAAGTACCCGAAAATTAGGAGTGCCAGTGAAATAATTCGGTAAACCTTCATCATTCCGACCATACTTGTACCCGAAACACTTCTAATGCCCCATAAAAGCTAGCTTTTGCAGCACCTATCCTTGTTAGCCTTGAGGCGCGGGTTGATTTATCCAATTACGCCAACGTACATCCAATCACCATCCAAATTTAAGCACGTGTGCTGCGGGATACCAATGCGATGCTCCAATTCACCTTGAAGAGGAAAAAAATTGACGTGTTCGTCCAGCGTGTAGTAGTAGTACCGTTGGCGTGGTGTAACAATCATGAGCTGCTTGCGAGTGATACGTTTCAACTCGCCAAGCGCTTTGCTCAAATTCGGTATATGTTCGATTGTATGATGACACGTAACAACGTCAAACGATTTATCAGCGAACGGGAGTGATTCGATATTTCCTTGATGATAGGTAATGCCTGAACCCAAGTCCAGATGCGGCATCACATCGCACGCATGAAGGTCGTATTTGCCCAAGGTTTGCACTTTTCGCAAGAAATAGCCATTGCCACAGCCAATATCCAGCACGGTGCTTGCACTGGGCTCAATATTTTTGAGCATAAATTCCACACACGCATCGTTCAAATCCGTCGGGCGCGAAGCGGCGCGGCTCTTCTTTCGGAGAACCGTATAAAAATGCTCGTATTCATCATTGCTCATTGTCCAGACACGAGTTTTGAAGTCCATGTAGGCGCGAATGGTCTGGCTATCGCCATTATACCAATACCAAAAAAATGGGTACATAAACCATTTGCTATCGCGGATTTTCGGGGGAATCCATTCGTCCATGATGGTACGGATGGCGTTGGTGATGTTTCTATGCATAATGTTGTTGTTTCGGTATTCTGTTTATTCGCGCTCCGTCGAAAGTTTCCCCCCGCTTGTGTCTATCGGCACGGGATATTTGCCCGTAAAACACGCCGTGCAGTAGCCGGCATCTTGCGGAACGGCCGCCAGAAGTTTTTCCACCGACAAATACCGCACGGAATCTGCTTCGACAGCTTTTGCGATTTCTTCTTCGTTATTGTGATATTGATTTGCAATAAGTTCCTCGCGGTCGGGAAAATCCATACCGTACTGGCAGGGATGCGTTACTGGCGGCGACGAGATACGCAAATGCACCTCGCGTGGCGATGCCTCGCGGACAAGCCGTACAATAGAACGAGAAGTTGTGCCGCGTACAATCGAATCATCAATCAAAACCACTTTGCGATTTTCCAACACGCCCCGCACGGTATTAAACTTTGTTTTGACCTTAAATTCACGCTGGTCTTGCCCTGGTGCGATAAATGTTCGTCCAACATAATGACTGCGAATAAGTCCAATTTCGTAGCGCGTCGGAATGCCGTTTTTCGTTGCATTTTGGGCAAAGCCAATCGTTGCCGTGTTTGCGCTGTCGGGGACAGCAATCGCCCTGACAGGCTCAATATCATTATCCGGCAAAACAGGATGTTCCTCTGCAAGCGCTTTTCCAAGTTTGCGGCGTACTTTGTCAACATTATGCCCGAAAATACGGCTGTCGGGGCGAGAAAAATAAATATACTCGAAAATGCAGTGGCAGGATTTGGGTGTCGTTTTTTCGATATGAAACGATTTTATTTCGCCTGTTTCTACCGTGTTGCGGTCAATCATCACAATTTCATTATGCTGCACTTCGCGCACAAATTCTGCGCTTACGATGTCTAAAGCGCACGTTTCTGACACGACGAAATAGGCATATTCCTCTTTTCCATTCACTTCCACTTTTTTGCGCCCGATGCAGAGCGGTCGGAAACCATGCGGGTCTCTAGCGGCATAAAGCGCGTGTTCGGTCAAAATTACCAGTGAATATGCGCCTTTGGCGGTTTGAAGCGATTCGCCGATTTGAGCAAGTTCTGTTTTTGCTTTGCTACGGGCGATAAGATGCAAAAACAATTCGCTGTCGGTGGTTGTCTGAAAAATTGCCCCGTCATTCTGAAGTTTTTCCCGCAAAAGCCGTGTATTAGTGAGGTTCCCATTGTGTGCCAGTGCAATATTCCCCAAACGATATTTTATCCAAAACGGCTGAATATTGGCAATTTTGGAGCTTCCGGTTGTGGAATACCGATTATGCCCAATCGCCGCCGTACCGCGTAACTGCTCGGTAAGCAAGCCTGGTTCCGAAAAGACATCCAAGACCAAGCCCTCGTCTTTATGAGCGGAAAAGCGTGTTTTGCCATCCTCAGCACTCGTGTTAGCGGCAACAATTCCTGCTGCTTCCTGACCCCGATGCTGCAAGGCGTGGAGCGCGTAATAGGTCATCACGGCTGCCTGCGGGTGATTGAACACACCCACAACACCACAATTACACTGGGGTTTGTCGAGATTTGCCCGAAATTCCCGTAAAATCTCGCTTGCAGGAGATTCTTTTTGCGCGGATGATGGATTGGTGAAATCAAAAGGCGTGATATGCTGGAAAGACATGATAATAAGGGATAACGTTAGACGAGCCGTAGAACATAGCAACCTCAAGCGTTGCAGAGATAGGCTGCAAAATTACGAAAAATTGTGGACTTTTGGCGCATCGTTCTTTCCGAAAGCGCTCCTTGCCTGAAGCGCTTGAGGCAATTCTGGCAAGCACCATTACTTCCGTCCCAGCACAAAGTACGTTTTCATTGCGCCTTTGCCTTTCACCTCAATCGTACCGCGCTCTTCAAAATCAAAGGTGTCCTTGAGCGCGAGATATGTGGCTTCCGAGCATTGAACTCGCCCTGCCTCTCCGCTTGATTCCATGCGGCTTGCCGTGTTGACGGTATCGCCCCAAAGGTCGTAGGCAAATTTTTTCTCCCCGATAACGCCCGCCGTCAGATAGCCCGTGTGGATGCCCGCACGGATACTGATGGGCAGGTTTTCTTTTTCTGCAAGGTCTTTGATGGCAAGCATGATGTCGAGAGCCATGTCTGCAACTGCCTCTGCGTGGAAATCGTTGGGAATAGGAACTCCGGCAACCGCCATATACGCATCGCCAATGGTTTTAATTTTCTCCACACCGTGTTTTTCCGCCAGTTTATCAAACTCCGAAAACATTCGATTCAGTATCACAATCAACTCTTCTGCCGACACTTTCGAGGCAATTTTGGTAAAACCGACCATATCGGTAAAGATGACCGTTGCGCTCTCGAATGTATCCACAATCGTCGTTTCGCCCCATTTTAAGCGCTCTGCAATGGACGAGGGCAAAATATTGAGCAATAAATCTTCCGACTTGTTGCGCTCACCTTCCAGAACCGAACTCAAAATGTTAATTTCATCCAGCGATTGTTGCAATTCCTTGTTTTTCTCCTTAATTTCTGCCGTGCGGTCTTCTACTTGTTTTTCCAGCCACGCATTTCGCGCCTCAATACTGCGAATCCGCATTCGATACAGCACAAAACCAATGCAAACAATGCTTGCCACCGACAGCCCAATAAACCACCATGTACGCCAAATTGGGGGCGTAATGATGACGCGGAATGAGGTTCCGGCTTCATTCCACGTGCCGTCATTATTGGCTGCACGTACCGTGAAAACATATTCTCCCGCATCCAGACTGGTGTATGTGGCTTCGCGGCGCGTTCCGCAGCGAATCCAGCCTTTATCCAGCCCTTCGAGACGGTACGCATAAACATTCGCTTCCGGCGTGTTAAAATCTAATGCCACAAACGAAAACGACACCGTGCTTTCGTCGTAGCGCAACGTAATTGAGCGGTCTTTCGCTATCGTCGAATCGCCCAACATCTCATCACGACCAAACTTTTTCACCGATGTTATTTCAATCGGCGGCGCAACCGTGTTGACCAGAACATTTCGCGGGAAGAAGATGTTGAAGCCGTTTGTACCGCCAAAAAATATTTCACCTTCGGCACTTTGGAACACTGAACCATGATGAAACTCGCGCCCTTGCAAACCATCGTCCATATCGAATGCCCGCATAACTTTTCGCGTCTCAATATCAATTTCCGCCAAGCCTTGCTTGGTACTGACCCACAAGTGTTTTGACGAGTCCTCCACGATAGCACTCACAAGATTGCTCGGTAATCCTTCGCGCTCGGTAATAGCAAAAATCTTCGTTGTATCCATTGTGGAGAAAGTTTCCTTGCCCAAACGGTAGTGTAGAAGTCCCTGCCCGCGTGTTCCCAGCCACAAATCGCCCTGCGAGTCTTGTATCATCGCACGGACGGCGTACCGAGGCAGCAGACGACGCATCGTGCCTTGAGTTCGGTCAAATTCCATGATGCCCGTTGGCAGCCCCAAGAGCATTTGCCCTTGAGCGGTCTCCAACATAGATAAAATGCGCTTTCCAGAACTCGTGTTTGTCCCGCTAAGGTTTATTGGATATTCTTTTTGCGTCGTGCGGTCAGACGCAATGCCGTAGAGTGGCGCTCCGTCGCCTGTCGCCCAAAGCGTTCCTTGGCTGTCCTCGTAAAGCAGTTGGACGGATATGTGAGCGGGAAAACCGCTAAAGCGCACAAATGCTTGCTTGGCTGCGTCCCAGCGCCAAAGCCCATTCCCAACCGTTCCCATCCAGAGTTGACCTTTTCGGTCAAGTCGCAGCGCCCATGCAGTATCGGTGGCGATTTTGTCTCGGCGAAAGTAGGTCCAAACGCCCGTTTTGCGGTTCAAACGGTTGACACCGCCTGTTTGCGTGGCAAGCCAGAGATTATCGCCCTCTTGGGCAATATCTCGCACATAAGCGCTATTCAAACTCGAATTATCTTTGAGCAAATTCACCGCAAAATGCTGAAATTTCTGCTTGAATGGCGAATACTTACTCACGCCATAAAACGCCGTACCGACCCACACCACGCCCGAAGAGTCCTTGAGAATGTGCTGGATTAAATTTGCGGAAAGGGTCTTTTCATTGCGAAGGTCGTGCGTCAAATGCTCTGCAACGCGCCATAGAGCAGGATTAGAGCGGTTTCGGCGCATGATCACCGCGCCATTATCCGTACCAACCCATATTTCATCACGGCTCGTGGCACAAATACTGCGTACATTCTTACTAGGCAAACCTTCTTCGGTTGAAAACCGCACCGTGCGGCGCTCGGCGGGCAGGTACGCCCAAAGTCCATTATCCCGCGTGCCAAGCCACAATGCCGATGGTTGCTTTTGTGAAGCGCTATCGTACTGTGGCGTGAAGGTGGTGATGTTTCCTTGTACACGAGATTCTGCCTTCGTGAGAGAGGATTGTGCAGCATCGAAACGGTTCAGTCCATCGGCACAGACCAACCAAATCACATCACCTGTATCGCGCACCATTCCTCGAATGTCCAGCGTTGTTGGGATGGTTGCTACACGCTGAAGAACCCTACTTGTGCCGGAAGCCGCAAACAAGCCGTTTTTTGTCCCAATGAGCATTGTGCCGTCGCGTTGCACCGCGAATGCTTGTGCGGTCGTTTCAGTGGAAGGGGGAAAAAGAAAGGCATCAAAACGAGAGGTAAAGGGTGAAAAGCGCGAGACGGTGCGCCTATTCGCAGTAGCAAGCCAAAGTACTCCGCTATAATCTTCGTATATGGACGTTATGCTGTGCGCCCCAACACCAAGCGAGTCGGGAAGGATTTGGCGAAAGGTGGTAAAGGTAATACCGTCATAGCGATTTAGCCCGTCTTCTGTGCCAAACCAAAGCATTTTTCGGCGGTCTTGAAGAATATAATTCACATTGGCACTCGAAAGCCCCTGCTCGACGGAAAGCCGCTCGAAACGAATACTTTGGCTCTTCGCTGGTACAAACGCTCCCAGACTTATCAGCAGGAAGAGCCAACAAGCAGAGAAAATGCGGTCTTGCCGCCAAGAAATATTGTGGGGATTCATAATATCGAATAATATTCGGTTGCCGAAAGGTGCTTTTTCGGTGGTTAAAGCACACCACCAAAAATAGCATCAATAAGCAGTATCGAAGCCGCTGAAAGCGTAAACGACCGCACTGTGCTTTTTCCAACACCCTCAGCGCCACCTTCAGTCATATACCCGACGTGGCAGCCAATAAGTGCCGTAATGCCCCCAAAGACCGCCGATTTGAACATTCCTGTTGCGATTTCGCTGATACTGAAAAAGCGCTGAATCGAATCAAAAAACATCTGCACCGAAAAATCAAACTTGAGACTGGTGAGGAAGTATGCGCCCGCAATGGCAACAATATTAGAAAATACTGCTAATACAGGCATCATTGTCAAAGCAGCAATGACGCGGGGCATGGACAAATAGCGGTTTTTGTCAATCGCCATCATTTCGAGAGCATCAATTTGTTCGGAAACCTGCATCGTACCAAGTTGTGCGGTCATTGCACCGCCGACGCGCCCAGCAATCACAAGTGCTGTGAGTACAGGCGTG
>JAAFHM010000014.1:0-572 GCA_013298375.1 Ignavibacteria bacterium
CCAAGAAACTTAACCACACGGCATTAAAATCAAAGATATACATTTCCGCTTTGAAGCGAGCTTTTGAAGAATTGAGAACTCTTGAACCTATTCAGCTTCAGAACCTCGCTGCGTAAGGTGAGTTATAATCTTTACCGATTTTCCATTGGTTTTCAAACAGCTTTTCTCTAATTTTCCCGACTAATTCCGCAACGACATTTTTCCCCGATTTTTTCTCCCAACATCATGTACGAAACACTCGCCTACTCCCTTGAAAACAGCGTGGCAACTATCACGCTGAACCGTCCCGATGTCTATAACGCCTTTAATGGGCAACTCAAAAAAGAACTTCTCCATGCGATGCAGGAATCGGGCAAAAATGATGCTGTTCGTGCGGTGGTCTTGACGGGCAACGGGAAAGCATTTTCGTCGGGACAGGATTTGAAGGAAGCAATGTCCATCAGCAAAAATGGTAAAATTGATTTTCAGACGATGGTTCAAGAGGGCTACAATCCTATCATCCGTGCTATGCGTGACCTTCCAAAGCCGATTTTAGCTGGCATCAATGGCGTGGCTGCCGGAGCGGGTTTAGC
>JAAFHM010000014.1:582-24887 GCA_013298375.1 Ignavibacteria bacterium
AGCAATTGCTCTTGCCGCCGATATGCGCATCATGAATGCCGAGGCGCGTCTTGTGGAGGGCTTTACGGGCATAGCACTTGTGCCGGACTCCGGCGGCACATACTTTTTTGCCCGGATGATGAACTACCCCAGAGCGTTTGAATTTATTGCGCTCAATGAGCCAATGGATGCCCCAACCGCGCTTCAAATGGGCTTAGTCAACCGTGTCGTTGCTGCTGCTGATTTTACCAACGCCGTCAACGCAATGAGTGAACGCCTTGCTGCCGCACCAACCAAGACGCTTGGCATCGTCAAATCCATGCTCCAACGTGCTATGCGGGATTCGCTCGACGATATTCTCAATCTCGAAGCGGAAATGCAGGAAATTGCGGGAAACAGCGAAGATTGCGCTATCGGGCTGATGTCGTTTGCAACGAAACAAGCACCAACCTTCATTGGAAGGTAAGTGAGCGCACTCCTCTGCCAAGCGAATTGCCGTTAAACATCGTTTGCCATCTCTTTCAAATCCGCCCTACGCTTCAGAAAGCGTGGGGCGGGAAGTCCGTGTGCCGTACTGCCATTCCGTATTACCCAAGAACCAAGAACGAAAAACCCATCACTGCCAACGAATCATCATGCGTAATGTTGCGGGATTTTTTGTATTTTGAGAATGCTCTACCTGTTTCCCATCCCCAAGTCTCAGGATTTTTATCATTGTCGTTTTAGGTTTGATTATGACGACTTCATCATTTTCACCACGCCAGCGTTTGGCACTTGCATCGGTGCTGTTCGTGTCAGTGCATATTTTACGAGAATTGTGGGCATACTACCACAACTGGCGCTCGGTCTCGCGGCTCTTTGACGAGGAAATTGCGGCTCTCTCCGAATCAATACCTTTGGCAACTTCATCGGTGTCAGAATAACGCTCTCAACTGCGCCCGACACCAGAACGTATCCGTTTGTATGATTCCTGCAATCCTCTCCATTCCTTTGCCCACAAGTCAATATGCGAACCAAGGTTTTACGGTGTTTTTCTCTTGTTTTCGCTCTGTTTCTGATTGTTGGAAATGGAGGAAATCTCGCTGCACAAACCCGTGAAATAGACTCGCTCCAAACCATTCTCCGCGAAACAATCCTGTCGGACACCGCCCGTGTGAAGGTTCTCTTGCAACTCGCTCGGCGGCTGTATAGTCAAAATGCCGACCAAATGGAGCGTACTGCCCGCGAGGCACTCAATCTTGCTGAACGCAAGGGGTTTCAAGAGGGCATTGCCGATGGGCTTTTGCAGATTGGGCGATCGCTCCATATCCGAAGCCGCTATGCCGAAGGCATGGACTACATCGTCCAAGCAAAGCAGCTTTTTGAGGAGATACAGGACACAAGCGGCATGGCATCGGCTTTTCATGCCATCGGAAACACTTTTCTCGACCAAGCCAATTACGACGATGCGCTCCGCAACTATCTTCAAGCACTAGCGTTCAGAGAAAAACTCAATGATAGGCGGGGAATGACCAATACACTCAACAATCTCGGTATTCTCTATAAACAGCAGGGGAAATCTGCTCAAGCATTACAATACTACCAGCAAGCGCTCTTGCTTGCCGAGCAGGACGGCAATACCGCCAATACCGCCAGCGCACTCAATAATATCGGACTTCTCTATCAGCAGGAGCGCCGACTTGATAGTGCTAAATACTTCCTCATGCGATCGCTTAAACTCGAACAGACGCTTGGTCGGAAACAAGGCATTGCCTCTTCGATTCACAATCTGGGCGTTCTTTATGGCTTGGAAGGGAAAAATGATAGCGCAATGCTCTTTTTGCGTACCGCCTTGGCAATGAAGCGCGAATCAACGTTGTTGCAGTCTATCGCACAGACATTGAACGAAATGAGCCGCATTCAATGCAACCTGCACGACTATCAAAGCGCCATTGCAAGCGCTTCTGAGGCACTGACGATTGCAAAAAACATTAACATCAAAGCAGACATTCGCATTGCTGCCGAGCATCTGGCGGAAGCATACAAGGCGCAAGGTCATTTTCAGGAAGCATTACAGTATCGGGAACTCGGTATGCGCTATCGCGACTCGGTTTTCAGCGAAGAGAAAGAGCGCCAGATGAGTCAATTAGAAACCAAATACCAACTCAGCAAAAAACAAACCGAAAATGAGGCACTACGCCGCAATAATACTGCCCAGCAGCGTTTTATTCTCCTTGCTGTGGCGGCTTGCGCGGTGGCGCTTGCATTCCTCATCTTTTTCATCTTCTCGAATAGCCGCAAAAAGCGCATCAATGCTGCGCTCAAAGAACAGCAACGCCTTTTGGAAGAGCAGGCAATGGAAATTGAAATTGCCAATACAGCACTACATGAGGCAAATTCAACATCCGAACAGCTTTTGCTGAATATTTTTCCCAGCGCCATAGCCGAGCGCTTGCGGGCGGGTGAGACCAAAATTGCTGAACGTTTCGATAATGTTAGTGTCCTTTTTGCTGATATTGCCAGTTTTACGCCGCTTGCCCAGCAGTTAGAGCCAGTTGTATTGGTGGCACTGTTGGATGAAATTTTCTCCACCTTCGATGCGATTGCGGAGCGTTTTGGATTGGAAAAAATTAAGACGATTGGGGATTCGTATATGATGGTCTCTGGCGTACCGCGTCCGCGAGCCGACCACGCCGAAGCAATAGCAATGGCGGCACTGGCAATTCAATCGGACATTATTCTCAAAAATGACATCTTGCGCCGGATGAACAAAAAACTCCAAATGCGCGTTGGGATTCATACCGGGGAAGTAGTAGCGGGCGTGATTGGCACGAAAAAATTTGCTTACGACCTTTGGGGCGACACAGTGAACATTGCAAACCGCATGGAATCGCATGGCGTAGGCGGCATGATTCACGTGTCGGAAGCATTTGTGCAGAATTTTGATACTGCCATAACCGACACCTTGGAAATAAGCGGAAAACGCCGCATTACCGCGTACACACGCACCCTCCATTCCGACCTGCACAAACGCGCCGAGCCTTTGCCGGATTCTATCACCGAAGAAATGCGCCCCTTTATTTTTGAGGAGCGTGGCACGATTGAAATTAAGGGCAAAGGTATGATGACGACGTATTTCCTGCTACCATAGCGGATGGCTCTTATCGAAATTTCATCGAAATATCCAGTGCCGAAGCCGAATGCGTGAGCGCCCCGACGGAAATAACATCTACCCCCGCTTCTGCATACTGGCGAATATTTTCCAATGTGATACCTCCCGAAGCCTCAGTTGTTGTGCGCCCTTGCACGATTCCGACCGCCGTGCGAACTTCATCGGGAGTAAAATTGTCGAACATCACTCGCTCAACCCGCAAACCCGCATCAAGGCAAGCTAGGACTTCGCGCACATCATCGAAGGTGCGGGTTTCGGCTTCAATCGGCGTTTCCGGGGAATGGCGCAGCGCTTCATTGCAACGGCGAATAGCAGCAGTGAGGCTTCCGGCAGCATCGCGGTGGTTGTCCTTAATAAGTACCATATCGAACAGCCCGATACGATGATTCATGCCGCCACCGGATTTCACGGCGTATTTGTCCAACATTCGCCAGCCTGGAATCGTCTTGCGCGTGTCGGCAACGCGGGTGCGTGTGCCTTCCAGAGCGCGGACGTAGGTGCGCGTCAGAGTAGCAACCCCGGAGAGTCGTTGGAGGAAATTGAGTGCTGTGCGCTCGGCTTTGAGCAAGGTAAGCGCGGTGGCTTGTACTTTCGCAATGACCGTGCCGCTCTGCACTTCGTCGCCATCGTTTGCCAGTGATTCCCACACCAAAGCCTGATCATTACTTGCACGGGCAACTTCTTCGCATACCCAGCGTGCGACCTCCAGACCGCAGACAACGCCGTCTTGCTTCACAAGAAACACTGCCTGTGCAAGGGTTTCAGCAGAAAAAATCGCTTCTGCCGTAACGTCGCCAGAGTCAATATCTTCGTTTAAAGCAGTGAGGATAAGCGGCTGTACATGATGGAATGAAATCATAATCTGAAGGAAAAAACGTCGCAAAAAAACTCAAGCAATACCCCGAAAAAGCGGAATATTGCTTGAGACATTGTTGTTTGGACGAACACTATGGACGTGTTCGCAGACAAAATATATGTGACCGAATTTATTCAACCGATGGCGCTTTTTCGCTTTTCATAATCGCAAGCGGAATAAGGATGCAATAGGCAATCACGAGCAGCGTTGGCGCAACAACGATAGCCATAGAATTTGCCCATGTTTCGAGGTGTTTTTGCGGGTCGGAAGTGATGCCCGTTGCCATGAGCAGATACCCAATAATAATTACACCAAGTGCAGCCCCAAAATAGAGAAAATTGGTTTTCGTAAGCGGGAAGTTCCATTGAACTCCGGTAGAACGTTGTTGTTTCCTCGATGAAGAGACAACTTTCTTTTTCGACATGAGAAGATTCCTCACAATAAAACAAGAGAATTTAGAGGGAAGCAATTTACATATTTTTTTCGCAATATTTGCAAGAAAAACCTTGAACTTCCTGCCTCAAGTCATAGCAAGTTGAGGACACAGTGCGTGGGATGTAGGGGCGTGAGTTCTTGATATTTGATGCACGGTATCGGTATGATTTTTGTATCTTAATCGGAGATTCCTCGTGCTTTGTCAGAAAGCACTTTTTTAGATTTTCTTTTCTAGATGTTATGATGCGATTTCGGTTATGGTTGTTTTTTTGCGCCTCGGCGTGTATGCTAGTCTTTGGACACACGCTCTCGGCGCAATCATCAAAGGGGAAAAATGTTCCGGCGGCAGCAAAACAAGCAAAAAATGCCGAAGCAGCGACCGCTCCCAAAGACCCCGTCTTTACCAAAAAATCTCCTGCTTTAGCCATAACAACGGCAACACTTCGTCCCGACGCACCAAAACTTGTCGTTGTGATGTCATTCGACCAAATGCGTGGCGATTACCCTAATCGATGGGGTAATCTCTGGTCGCAGCAAGGTTTCAATCGCATTATTCGTCAAGGCGCGTACTTTCCGCAATGCTATTTTAATCATGCCTCAAATATTACGGCTCCCGGACACTCCGTGCATCTGACGGGCGTATATCCTTGGAAATCTGGTATTGTCTCGAATGATTTTTATGACCGTGCAGCCGGACGCAAGCTCTACTGCGTTCAAGACACGGTGAATAAAAGCTTTGGAATGTCCAAACCAGACGAATGGTGTTCGCCAATCAATCTTCAAGTGCCGACTCTTGGCGATTATCTCAAGACCGTTTCGCCGAAAAGCCGTGTGGTGGGGATTTCACAGAAAGATCGCGCCGCTATTTTGATGTCGGGGCATTTGGCGGATGCGGCATATTGGTTTGAGTTTGAAGCGGGTGGCTACACAACTTCCACGTATTATTTCAAGGAATTACCTTCATGGCTAAAAAAGTGGAATGATAAAAATAATTTTAAGGATTATTCAAATAAAGTATGGAATAGTGAAATAAGCGAAGATTTTGCCTTGCCCGATACAGCGCGTTGGGAAGGCAATTTCGGCAAATTACGGAGCGTTTTTCCCCACACTGTCAGCAATATGGTAACGACTGGGACGATTGATTCCTACAATGCAAACTTTCTTGTGATGCCGCAATCGGTGGAACATTTTTTCAAATTTGCTAAGGCTGTTTTTCGAGAGGAAAAATTAGCGCAAGACAATGTAACAGATATTTTTTGCATGAGTATTTCCGCAACGGACTATGCCGGTCATGCCTTCGGACCCGACAGCCGCGAGGTGCAGGAAATGTATATGCAGGTGGATAAAATGGTTGGTAATTGGATTGAATATCTGGATAGCGCCGTTGGACGCAAAAACTACACTCTCGTCATTACCTCCGACCACGGCGTAGCACCGGTGCCGGAATATACGCGCTATAAAACGCCCGGTTCAGATGCAGGGCGCATCAAAGCACTGGATTTGATTGAGTCTATCGAATCCTATATGCAAAAAACTTTTCCCGCAGGCTCTGCCTCGAAGTGGGTTGATTACTATGAAGTTCCCTCTATTTTTCTGAACCCGCAAGCACTGGATATTGTCTCGACAACGCCGTTTGGCGGGGTATCTCCACCGACAAAAATAGAAATTATTGATTCACTGGCAGCATTTCTCATGCGGACTCCCGGTATAGGAATTGCGCTCACGGCAAACCAGTTGGAAACAAATCGCTGCCCCGAATCGGTTGCGCCATGGCAATTTGCCTTAGTTCGCAATGATTATTTTCCCCAACGCACCGGAGATATTGTTTTCTATCCGGCAAAATTTTGGATAACAGGTTCGGCAACCGCCACACACGGCACACCGCATGACTACGACCGCCATTCGCCATTGATGTTTATGGGCGTGGGCGTGAAGCCCGGATATTACAAGGATGCAAAGGTTGCTCCGTCGGATATTGCGCCTTCATTGGCGCAAATACTGGGTATTGTAATGCAAAATCTTGACGGGAAGGTACTGCCTTGGAAGTGAGATTCCTAAGCAGTTGCGTTATTTGCTATCATCATGTCATAAACAAGTACGGCTTCCAGCCTTCGTCAACTTCACCGCCAAGATTTTTGATAAAGGTCACGTGGCTTGGGCGACGCGGTGTTTTCAGGAGTTTCATGCCTGCTTCTTCGGGAGTGCGATTCCCTTTTTTGGTATTACATTTCACACAAGCACAAGCGAGATTCTCCCACGTATCGGTGCCGGCACGGGATTTTGGTATGATGTGATCAAGCGTCAGAGGCGCTTTGGATGTTCCGCAATACTGGCATTGGTGATTGTCGCGGCGCAAAATGTTTTTCCGCGAAAGCTCCACTTTTTTGACCGGAACATGGATATAGCGCCGAAGCCGTATAACGCTGGGACAAGCAAAAATAGCCTTGATAGAGCGCACTTTTCTCTGGTCATTCGTCACGACAATTTCCGCTTTCATCAAAAAAAGCAAGGTCATTGCTTTTTTGATATTGCAGACGCTTATCGGTTCGTAGCTTTGATTTAAGACCAGCACTCGCCCGCCGAGCGAAAAAGCAGAGCGTTCAGCAGATGTGGCGTTGTGTTGGGGGGATGATGCCGCTAGAGCAGCATGAGAGGAGCCGGGGGTATGGAAGGCAAACGTTGGGAAGGCAACACCTTTTGTCGAAAAGAATTGACAAGTCGGTAACTTACGCCCATAAGTTACATAGCAATTTCCTTAAAGTCAAGTATTTCTTTGCTCTAGGACGAAAGTTTATCAAAAAATAACGATGATGGAAGAGTGGGGAAACGCAATAGGCAAAAACGTCATCTTTCGTGCGAAATTCCTGTATCAAAATCCTTAACAAAACACTATATTTGCTGAGTTTTTTGCATCTCGAAGCAGATGTCTTTTCCCAAAGCAATTCATCGTTCACTTTTTCACTCTTTTCTTCCATAAGGATTTCATCATGGCTCAACATCAATGCGACTTGGTTGTGATTGGCGCTGGTCCCGGCGGTTATGTGGCAGCGATTCGCGCTTCTCAACTTGGCTTGAAAACGATTTGCGTCGAAGCCGAGCATCTGGGCGGTATTTGTCTGAATTGGGGCTGTATTCCCACCAAAGCGCTTATCAAAAACGCCGAATATATGCACTTCCTGAACCACGCGGGCGATTTCGGTTTCAATGTTAAAGGCGTGGATGTTGATTTCAGCAAAGTTGTCCAACGCTCACGCGGTGTGGCAGACCAAATGTCGAAGGGCATTGCGTTTCTCTTCAAAAAATACAAAGTCCAATCCGTTATGGGCTTCGGTGTCATCAAAGCGCCCGGCAGTGTGGAAGTAAAAGACAAAAGCGGTGCTGTTACCGACACTATTTCGTGCAAAAATATCATCGTCGCCACCGGAGCGCGTCCGCGGATGTTTCCGGGCATTGATGTTGACCGCGAGCGCGTGATCACGAGTCACGAAGCAATGGTGCAAAAAGAGATTCCAAAAGCGATGATTGTCATGGGCGCAGGCGCTATCGGCGTGGAATTTGCGTACTTCTTTAATGCTTTTGGCACCAAAGTTACGATCATCGAAATGCAGAAAAATATTCTGCCTATCGAAGACGTTGAAGTCTCGAAAGAACTCGAAAAACACTACAAAAAATATGGTGTGGAAATGCTCACCGAAACGCGCGTTCTTTCGGCAAAGACCGTCGGCAAAGGCGTTGAGGTGAAAATTCAGAAAAAAGACGGCTCCGAAGAAACACTCAAAGCCGACCTTGCCTTGAACGCAATCGGTATTCAAGCAAATATTGAAAATATCGGCTTAGAAGCTGTCGGCGTGGCTACGGAGCGTGGTTTTATCAAAATTGATAAGTTTTTGCGCACCAATGTTGCGGGCATTTACGCTATCGGCGACGTAGCGGGCGCTCCATGGCTTGCACACAAGGCTTCCGCCGAAGGCATCACGGTTGCGGAGGTTATCGCCGGACATCATACCGACGGCGTTGATTACAATAATATTCCGGGCTGTACCTACTGCAATCCGCAAGTCGCATCTATCGGTCTTACCGAAGAAAAAGCAAAAGCAGCAGGACACGAAATCAAAGTCGGCAAATTCCCTTTCACGGCTGCCGGAAAAGCACACGCTATCGGCGAAGCAAAGGGTTTTGTGAAGCTCATTTTCGATGCAAAATACGGTGAACTCTTGGGCGCTCATATGATTGGACCCGATGTAACCGAAATGATTGCCGAAATGGGCTTGGCACGGTCACTCGAAGCCACCGGTCCGGCAATTTTCAAAACCATGCACGCCCATCCAACCTTGAGCGAAGCCGTCATGGAAGCTGCTGCTGCCGCTTACGGCGAAGCAGTTAATTTCTAAGTTTCTTACCAAAAGCATTTCGGTATTTTGCCCTTCGACAAGCTCAGGGTGAAGAACGCTTCAGTTCTCATGCTGAGCTTGCCCGAAGCTATTACCGCGATATATTTGGTAAGGAACGGAGGGGTAAAAGCGCAAGATTTCACAGACCGTCCAACTATCATACCCAATGAAACGAACACTCGTTACTTCAGCACTTCCTTACGCTAATGGATATTTGCACTTAGGACACGTTGCGGGTTCATTTTTACCTGCCGACTTGTATGTGCGTTTTTTGCGACTTGCGGGCGAAAATGTCCTCTATATCGGCGGTTCAGACGAATACGGCGTGGCTATTTCTATTGCTGCCGAAAAAGAAGGCGTTACCCCAAAAGATATTATTGACCGTTACCACACTGCTAACAGCGAGGCTTTGCGGGCATTTGGTATGAGTTTCGATATGTATTCCCGTACCTCCATCCCACGCCACGTCGAGACCACGCAGGAGTTTTTTCTCGACCTGCTCGGCAAGGGCTTCATGGCGGAAAAAGAAGAGGCGCAATTTTACGATGCTGATGTGAAGATGTTCCTGCCCGACCGCTACGTCGAAGGCACGTGTCCGAATTGTGGCTACGACAAAGCTCGTGGCGACCAATGCGACCGATGCGGCGCGTATTACAACCAACTCGACCTTAAAAATCCACGCAGCCTCGTTTCCGGCAAAACACCTGTCGTAAAAAATACGACGCATTGGTACTTCAAACTTGGTGATTTCCAAACCATGCTGGAAAATTATATCACCAGCAATAGCGCGACATGGAAGGATAACGTTGTCCAGCAAACGCGCTCGTGGTTGAATCAGGGCTTGGGAGATCGTGCCATTACGCGCGACCTCAACTGGGGAGTTCCTGTGCCACTTGCCGAAGCCAAAGGAAAAGTTATTTATGTGTGGTTTGATGCTGTTTTGGGGTATATTTCCGCCACGAAGGAATGGGCAAATGAGCGCGGAACGCCGGAGGCGTGGAAAGATTGGTGGATGCTGCCCGAAGGCAAGACACAAGCGGAAGCCGAGATGAATTATCTTGCGTTTTTGGGCAAGGATAATATCGTTTTCCATGCGATTATGTTTCCGGCGATGCTTCACGGACGTGGAAATTACGTGCTTCCGACTAATATTCCGGCTAATGAATTTTTGAATTTGGAAGGTGAAAAATTCTCAAAATCTCGGAATTGGGCGATTGATTTGCGTGAGTATTTTGCGGAATTTCCTCTGCCACAGCACGTTGACGCGCTTCGTTACACGCTCGCAATGAATATGCCGGAAAATAAAGATTCCGATTTTACGTGGCGCGACTTTCAAGCCCGCGTCAATAATGAACTGGCAGCGATTCTGGGCAATTTTGTCAACCGTGCGGCGCAATTTCTCCAGAAAAACTATGCCGGACGTATTCCGGCGCTACCGCCGCATTTGGCGAAGTTGCCAGAGGCATGGAGGCTGCTGGTTGGCGACGTTGCCGCCTACAATGCCGATACCGCCGAAGCAGCCGTTGAAGCGCTTCATGCAAAATACTTGCATTATTTTTCCGCCGATGATGTGCGCATCATAGCCGCATTAACACTGGGCGCTCGAAAAATTGAGGCAAATTATCGCGTCTTCCGCTTCCGTGATGCCGTTACTGAAACAATGAATCTTGCCCGCGCTGCCAACAAGTATTTCAACGATGCTGCGCCGTGGAAAAGCATCAACAACCATCCGGACGATGCCACAAAGACGCTCTATATCTGCTCGCAACTCATTCGGTCATTAGCAATCGCTTTTGAGCCGATTTTGCCGCACACCTCGGATGCAATGCTTGCCCTCGTCCAAGCACAAAGCACCGATAAACACTGGCAATCCTTGGCGCTGCCGCTCGTGAATGAAGGTACAGTCATGCGAGAACCGCAAATTTTATTTAGCAAAATCGAAGACGATATCGTCGCACGCCAAGTCGCCAAACTCGGCTCCAATACTCATTCTGAAACTATGACCCAAACCCCAAGTAATCAAGAAACAAGCAATAATCAAGCACCAAGCGACCAAGTACCAAGTAATCAAGCAGCAAGCACTCAGACGACACAAAATCTCATTTCCATTGATGATTTCAAAAATGTGCAGCTTCGCACGGGAAAAATTCTTGCGGCAGAGCGTGTGCCGAAATCGGAAAAACTTTTGAAATTGCAGGTTGACCTTGGTACGGAACAGCGTCAAATCCTTGCCGGAATCGGTAAGGCTTATACGCCGGAGGAAATGGTTGGTAAGATTGTCACGGTCGTTGCGAATTTGAAACCAGCAAAATTGATGGGTTTGGAGTCGCAAGGAATGTTGCTTGCCGCAAATATGCCCGATGGTTCACTTTCGCTAGTAACGCCAGAGAAAGCGGGTATTGATGCCGGTGCGGATGTGCGATAACGCATCTTGGAGTACCGAATTTTGTGTTGAAGAATAACCCCTGTGTCTATGAGCAATTCCTACGATATTTTGCCTAAACTCTATCAAACAAGAGGTTGTATGAGGCTTTCACGGTCAGCTACAGTATTGGTGTTGTGCGTCGTGCTATTGTGCCGCACCGCTACTGTTGTTGCTATTCCTCGCATTGACAGCCTGAACGCCGCCCTGAACACAGCGACCGACAAAGAGCGCGTCCAACTGCTGAACGACCTTGCCCGGGAATATCGCTATATAGCCCTTGATTCCTCGTTTATGTATGCGCGGCAAGCGCAAATGCTGGCAGAAAAGTTGGATGATAAATTGGGTGTGGGATTTGCGCTTCGGAGCATTGGTCAAGTCTATGATAATCAAGGAAAGTATGACATGGCGCTGGATTACCAATTTCGCGCCTTGGCAGCCTTTGAGCAAGCCGAACACCAGCCGGGTATTGCCAGTTCTTCTAATCTTATCGGCGACATCTACCGCGCACAGGAAAAATACGAAAAGGCACTCACAAACTACCGCCGCGCTCTTGAGATTCACCGAAGCGCGAAGAACACCGAGCGCATTGCGACGGTGCTGAATAATATTGCTGTGTGTTATTTGCGGCAACAGCAATTTGATAAAGCTCTGGATACTATGCTCTATGCCGAATCATTATTCAAAGAAGCCAACAGTCCGCACGTTGCCTGGGCGTGGATTAACCTCAGCGAATATTACAGCCGTCAAAGCGATTACGCTAATGCTCTTTCCTACGCATTGCGTGTGCTGGACATGGCAGAAAAACTGAATGATAGGCGGTCTTTCGTTGCAGCGCTTCACACGATCGGGCTGAGTTACAGCCGTTTGGGGAAGTCTGATTCTGCGCTTATCTATGGGCTTCGTGCGAAACAATCGGCATGGCAATTTGGCTTCCGCGACGAACTCAAGCGCAGCTATTTCACGCTTTCAGAAATCTACAACGATATGCGCCGCCCTGACAGCGCTCTCTACTATTACAAACACTTCGCCGCACTGCGTGATTCCTTGCTTTCTGCCGAAATGCAGAATAACACGATGAACCTGCAAATGCAGTTGGAAAGCGCCAAACAAGACGAACAAATTAAGCGGCTGTCCCTTTTGCGCAATTCCCTTCTTTTTGGTGTGGGAATGCTCGTGATTCTTGCGCTGCTGATTGCGAACCGATACCGCTTAAAAAAGCGCTCGGAAGAAGAACTCAAGCGCACAAATGATGAAATTTTGCGCCAGCAGTCTATTTTGGAAAAACAAGCTGCCGAAATTGAACTCACCAATACGGAGTTGCAATCCACTATCGAAGCTGTTCACCAGCGAAATTTTGAACTTGCCGAAATAAACCGCGAGAAAAACGAGATTTTAGGCATCGTTGCACACGACCTGAAAAATCCGGTCTCCAATATTCGGATGCTGGCAAAACTGCTCCGCGACGACGCACCAACGCTCTCGTTGGCAGAAATCGTCGAATTTTCGGGCGATGTTTATACCGTTTCGGAACGAATGTTTGAACTCATAACGACGCTCTTGGATGTAAGCGCTATTGAGCAAGGTACACTGCGCTTTAATTTTTCCGTTTTTGAAATTGCTTCGCTGGCGGAAAATGTTGTCAATAACTACAAAGGACGCGCTCATGCCAAGGACATCATTGTTCATTTCGAGCAGAATCAAAGCATTGAAGGTCTTGAACGCTACACACTTGTCGCGTATGCGGACAAAAACGCCACACTTCAGATTTTAGACAACCTGCTCTCGAATGCCGTTAAATACTCGCCATACGGGAAAAATGTCTGGGTGCGTGTGCTGGACGACTACGACGCAATGCTGAAGGATTCTACGCCAACGCACAATCTTATGGCTCCTTCGCAAGAATTTATTCGTATTGAAATACAAGACGAGGGACCCGGATTAACCGATGAAGACAAACAAAAAATGTTCGGGAAATTTACCCGCCTCTCTGCAAAGCCGACTGGTGGCGAACATTCGACGGGGTTGGGGCTTTCTATCGTCAAAAAAATGGTCGAAGGGATGAATGGAAAAGTCTGGGTCGAAAGCGAATTAGGAAAAGGTGCAACATTTATTGTGCTGTTGCCCAAAGGCAATTCTGTTGTGTAGCCGTCAAATTCTTACCCCAGAAAAACAACAATGCCCACACACTGCGCCAATACTCACGATGAGTGCTGTTGCGATGTGTGGGCAAATTCGTTTCTGCCAATACCGATTTAACCAGTAATGTCAACGGGTTTTACGTGCCAAATTTCTTCTGCATATTCGCTAATGGTGCGGTCGCTGGAGAACTTGCCGACGTTGGCGACGTTGATGATTGCTTTTTCCGTCCATGCTTTGCGGTTGAGGAACTCTGCCGATACGCGGTCTTGCGCGGCAACGTATGAGGTATAATCTGCCAAAAGGCAGTATTTATCGCCATTGTGGACGAGAGCATCAAAAATCGGCTTGAAAATACCGGGTTCGGTTCGATTGAAGAAATTGTACTGAATCATATCCAAAACCCGCTTTAATTCTTGATTGGACTGATAATATTGGAATGGGTCATAGCCATTTTGCTTGAGGTCAATGACTTCATCGGTTTCCAAACCAAAAATGAAAATATTATCGTCGCCGACTTCTTCCCGAATCTCCACATTTGCGCCGTCCATCGTGCCGATAGTCAGTGCGCCGTTCAACTGGAACTTCATATTGCCCGTGCCTGATGCTTCAAAGCCCGCCGTGGATATTTGCTCCGATAAATCCGATGCAGGAATAATTTTCTCCGAAAGCGACACCGAATAATTTTTCAAAAACAGCAATTTGAGTTTATCGCCCACATCGGGGTCATTGTTGACGACATCAGCGATAGAATTGATGAGTTTGATGGTCAGTTTCGCAAAATGGTATCCGGGAGCGGCTTTTCCGGCGAACAGCACCGTGCGCGGCACAAAATCTGCCTTGGGATTGTCTTTAATGCGATTGTAGAGCGTGACGACGTGCAGCGCGTTCAAAAGCTGGCGTTTGTATTCGTGCATCCGCTTGACCTGAGAATCAAACATCGAATCAGGATTGATTTTCACAGCATAACGCGATTCGATATACTGAATCAGATTTTGCTTGCACTGCTGCTTCGCGGCATTCCATTCGGCATGAAACTTCGCGTCAGATTTGAATTTTTCGATACCTTTGATTTTGTAAAGATCGGTTATCCAGCCATCGCCAATTTTGCTGGTGATGAGTTCGGAAAGATACGGATTTGCTTCTTTCAGCCAGCGTCGTTGCGTGATTCCGTTGGTTTTGTTGTTGAATTTTTCGGGTTCAAAACGGAAGAAATCAGCAAAAATATCGGTTTTGAGAATATGCGTATGCAATGCCGCCACGCCATTAACCGAATGACTGCCCGCAATAGCAAGATTTGCCATCCGCACCCGCTTCGTTGCACCCTCTTCGATAATCGACATTCCGGCAACCTTTTTCACATCTTGCGGGTTCGGATAGAACTGACGAGCTTTTTCCAAATAGCGATGATTGATTTCGTAGATAATACTCAGATGGCGAGGCAGGAGCGTCTCGAACAAGGAAACATCCCATTTTTCAAGCGCTTCCGCCATAACAGTATGGTTCGTGTAAGCAAATGTTTTGACCGTAATATCCCATGCAGCATCCCATTCTAAGCCCTCGTCGTCCATCAGAATCCGCATCAATTCAGGAATGGCAATAGATGGATGTGTGTCATTGAGTTGAATAGCAACTTTTTCCGGAAACTTTTTGAAGGTATTGTGCTTGACCTTGTAGGCACGAATAATGTCATGGAGCGTTGCCGAGACGAAGAAATACTGCTGTTTCAGGCGTAAAACCTTGCCTGGGTCAATATTGTCATTCGGATATAAGACTTTGGAAATCGTCTCCGATGTGGTTTTATCGCTCACGGCGGCAGCATAATCGCCTTTGTTGAAGTATTCAAAATTGAAATCTTCGGTGGATTTTGCTTGCCATAGGCGCAAATTATTGACCGTGTTATTGCCATAGCCCGGAATTGGAATATCATACGCCACAGCCAAGACATCATCGGTGTTCGTCCATTGAAAACGCAAGCGCCCGCTCTGGTCAATGTCCGTCATCACGGTTCCGCCAAACTTAATCCGATACGTCAGGTCGGGGCGCATAATCTCCCACGGACAACCGTAAATAAGCCAGTTGTCGGGGTGTTCGATCTGATACCCTTTTTCCATATCTTGGTCAAAAATACCATACTCGTAGCGAATTCCGTAACCGAAGGCTGGTAGTCCTAGCGTTGCCATAGAATCAAGGAAACAGGCTGCCAATCGTCCCAAACCGCCATTGCCCAAGCCCATATCTTTCTCGCTATCGCGGAGTTGTTCTTGAGTAAAGCCAATATCTTTTGCAAGCTCCCCAAATTCCTTTTCATACTTCAGGTTAATGAGCGTATTGCTCAAAAGCCGTCCCATCAGGAACTCCAGCGAAAGATAATAGACTTTTTTTACGTCCTTCTCGGCGTACTGCTGCTGAGTACGGAGCCATTTGCGCATCATGCGGTCGCGCACCGAGAGTGCAAGCGCGGTATAGGCATCGCGGAGAGTGTAATTTGTTTTGTCTTTCGCAAGCCGAAATTCCATGTTCTCGGCAAATTGGTTTTGCAACGAGTAGGATTCCGGGTCGTGCGCGTCGGTAAAGAAAATAGACTTCTTTTTTGCAGCCATAGTCGGATGCTCCGGTGAAATGGTGAAGACAAGTGAATAGAATTATTCGACAGTTATTGTTCGGTGGGCAAAATACGTGTTTTGTGGGAAAATCAATGAAAAAAGTTCACGGAGTTTTTCTATCGCGCCGAAGCCAGTACGGAAGCCGATGATGGGCAAAAAAACAACGGCGCATTCTGCTCTCAAAAAGCAGAATGCGCCGTATTTTTTTGTGAATGCAGATACTCTCAATAAGCAAGTGTTTTCGCTAAAAGCGCTTGTACATCCATCATCGGCTTAGAATCAAAGTGCGCAAAGCGAACCAGCCCTTTTTCAACAACCATCGAAACGTGCAGTTCCGTCATTGTGCCATCTGTTTCGGGATAGACCGCGCCAAGACTGTATGCGGAGGCTTTGGCAGGGTCGGACGCAAGCGTGAAAATAGCAGGGTCGAATTGGTATTTCGTCATCACGTTGCGGTTCTCCCCTGGCGTATCGTCGCTAAAGGCGATCACGCGGACGCGCTTGCTTTTAAGCGTATCGGCGAGTTTTTGGAGTGCCAAAAGCTGCTCAATGCAATGCGAGCAGCCATACCCCAAATACCGAATCACAATCACGGGTTGCCGTTCGGAAATGGTCATAACGGGAATTTCTCCGCCCTGAGTATCGCGCAAGGACAATGGCGGCAAGGCTTTTCCGGCAATTTTCGCCGCACATTCCTTGTGATCTTCGCTTGAGGCGTGTTTGTGCGTTGAAGCGTTTGCCTGCTCCGGTTTGGAGGATTTCATAAAAAAGATAACCGAAGCAAGCCCAATCAATATCAGCACCAGAGCGGTTCCGAAGCGTTTAAGAACAATTTTTAGCATGGTAGTTTTTGTTGAATGGAAAAATGGACAATGCAACGATAACCGTGACTGTTTCGGTCTCACGGAAGTTTCACTCATTCGCCCCCTTGACAAAGCAGGGCTGTTAAGTTCTTTTTACACGCAATGGCATTAAGTTAAACATAAATCAATAACATAAAGACGCTTAACTCATTCGCCCTCTTGATAAAGCAGGAACGGGGAATTAGCCACAAACCGCATCATTGCTTGCTTCAACTTAGCGCTTAACAGTCCTGCTCTTGACAAAGGGGGATTTGAGGTTTGAAGCGGCTTTCGGTAAATCCTTCGCTTTTTGTCAAGGGGGCTGTGTGAAGGCAAGCATTTGTGCGCCCTCCAGACTTGTGTGCATAGACTAGGATTAAAGGAGAAGTCTGTCGGGGAAAATCTGTATTGACCGAAAGAGTATTTTGCCCGTTCCCACAATTACTCAGCTCTTGCGCGGCAATGGTGCAAAATACTGCATCGCCGACGCGCTCACTTCTGCCAATCCCACGTCTAGCGATTGTCCTACGGGCAAAGCCTCTCTAAAAATCAGAGCTTTGCTCAATAGACTCCAAACCCGCCCCGTTTCTTGTACTGCCGTCTCGAAGAGCGTTTGTAAGGTTGCCGTTTGAGCCTCGCCCGTAATCGGATGCAGATAGTAGAGCGGTGCATCAAAATTCGGCACTGACCATACACTACGCTTGGAGTATCGCAAGCCCAGATGAGAATAGGTCTCAGGAAGCACTTTACTCAGAATCGGTGCGACAAGAGGTTCAATACCGTCGAAAGCGAAGTTTAATAGCCCACTGCCAAAATACCCGCGCAAGCGTGCAAGTTCTGCATATCCTCGCTCATAGTCCTTCGCATGAATATCCATTCCTCCTCTCTCGCGTTGGAACGTTGCCAAATGCTCAACAATACTTGACAATGCTTGCTTGCTGTACGCAATATCGCTCCGAAGCGAGAAATCGTACAGATTTCTGTCCACATGACGGCAAAAGGCAAGGTCTATGGCGGATTCCAAAGCACGATGATTATGCCATGCCATAAAATGTGTCGCCTCGTCAAGGCAGTTTCCCGAAGCATAGTAAATGTAGGGATGAAATGCAATATCGGTGCAGATATGACTGACTACACCTAGCATAAAAGCCGATAGTTGGGTGTTAATTTCCCCTGCTCCCTCCATTGTCTTTCTTATTGTAACGTAATACCGAAGCAGTGCAAAGGTGTCTTCGCCATTTGTGCCATGTAGTGCGTTGGCGACTTTGGTACAGCGCCGAATTTCGGATGCGCCTCCCGACCGAGCATAATACAAAACATCATGGAAAATCGCCCCTAAGCGTACCATACCTGCCGGGAAAGGAAACGAACAGCGCTCCAGTGCTTCCTCCGCGACGAGCCAGTGTGTGATTTCTTTGGGCATAATGTTTCTGGTTGTTTACCGAAATTATTGTGCTAAAATCATCCCGGAACTGTTTCCCACCTGTACTTGTGCCGAAGCCGTTCCCATCGGTACAACGGGGGCAACCTTCGCCGCATTTGCCAAAATATTCCACGAGCCTTCGGGAAGCGCAAAATTAAGGCTTTTGTCCATGCTGCCGTTCAAAATAACGACGAACGATTTTGGCTGCCCTTTGACGGCGCTATTATTGCGAATGCGGAAGGCAATGGCTTGGTCGCTGCCAGTTTCGAGAAAGGTAATGTCTTGTTTAGTTGCGCTGCCGAAAGCACTCGGATAAACGCGGCGCAGAGCAATCAAGCCTTTGTAATAACTCAGAAGGTCTTTATTTGCCAAAGCGTGGCGGTAATTGATGTAATTCGTCTCATCGTCCTTGTTGTAGCTGTTGCGGTCAATCATCCCGACGCGCTTTTCAAAGGGCGTTTTGTTTGGAATTACTTTGCTCCGCGCAAATTCCTGCCCCGAATGAATCATCACGGGACCTTGCGCCGCAAAAAGATACATCGCCGCAAGTTTATTGAGCGCGAGTTGACGTGGTGAGAGTTTGGCGTGTTTATTTACATCGTTGATAACCGTGTTCATTGTCACTTCGCCCAAACCGAGTCGTATAAAATCTCCCATCGTCTCGTCGTCGTGGGATTCGAGATAGTTCATTGCGTGTTCTTTTTGAACAAATAATCCGCCATCTTCACGCAGCGAACCTGTGATAAATGCTTGCTCCGAGCGTTTAGTATTGCCGCCTTGATGCTTTCCAAAAATAAACCCCAAACCATCTTTCGGATTTTGCCCTTTTACGCCATTGCGAATCTGGTCGTTCCATGCTGCCCAGCCAATATCGCTGAATTTATCCGGTCCGTACTTATTTCCGCCCCAAGGCTCGGCAATGAGAATGACATTGGGGTTGATTTTGCGGGCTTCACGCAAGATTTCTTCGCACGTTTCGCGGTCAATCATCGTTGCCAAATCGAAGCGAAATCCGTCAATGTGGTATTCGGTCATCCAATACTTAATACTTTCGATAATGAGTCGCCGCGCCATCGTGCGCTCGGTTTTGAAGTCATTGCCGCAATACGACGTATTGATGTAATTCCCGGCGCTATCGGTGCGGAAATAGTAGTATTTATCAATGAATTTCAGAGGATTCGCGTCAAAATCGGAAACGTGGTTATAAACAACATCCATAATGACGGAAATTTTTTCGCGGTGCAGCGTCCGCACAAGGTCTTTGAATTCCTGCACAGCACGAGCATCCGTACCGCTCCATTTGCCCGGAGCAAGGGTGCCGCCGCTTGCGTAATAGGATTCGGGTGCAAAATAAAAACTCGTCATGTAGCCCCAGTGATTGCGCTCTTGCGGATTCCAATCGTTGTAAACGCCGTATTTGCGGGCAACGGCGCTATCGCGGAAGGTTGGTTCGAGATTCCCAAATTCATGGAGTGGCAAAAATTCTACGGCGTTCACACCCAAATCCTTCAAATAGCGCATTCCACCTGTTTTTCCGGCTTCGGTCAGTCCTTTGTATGAGCCTTTTTCCTTCACGCCCGAACTTTTATGCGCCGTAAGATCGCGCACGTGCGCTTCATAGACGACAAGAGTATTGTGATTTGCCGGAATGACGTATTTATCGCCTTTCCAGTCGTATTGCGTATCGAGTTTGGGGTCAAGAATAAGTGTTCTGGACTCGTGGCGAAAGGTATTTTTCGTTGCCACTGCACGCGAATACGGGTCAGCGACAAGGACAGTGGAATCAAACGCCTCACCCCGAAAGCCGCTCCCGCCCGCTATGCGATAGGCATAATACGTTCCCGCGAGTGCTGATAGGGGCTTGTTTTCGGTGTATTCCCATGAGCCATCGCTGTTTTTCGTCATAGGGTTTGTGCGCCCTTCGGCATCATCGGGCTTTTTGAAAAAGACAATCGCAACGCTGGTGGCGCGAGGCGCAAAGAGGCGAAACGTCGTGGAGCGCTCACCAGGCAAGCATCCAAGCGGCTTGGCAGAAGACAGCCCGTCAAGTTCGGTGGCAAGAGGCTGGGCAGCAGCATGATAATTGGCGACAAAGCCCGCAATGACGCATGATAGCGCGAGGAAAGATGAAGCAATACGCATCATAGAACACACAAAAATTGGTAGAGAAAAATGAATCGGCAATCCCGCAATATAATTTTCCTTTGGCACAAAAACGCAAAATGTTTCACAGAACGCTAGACGCTGTGAAACATTTTTTGTATTTTTTGGAGTAAGGCGTTTCAAGAGCCACTTGTCGGAATTGAACCAACGACCGACGGTTTACAAAACCGTTGCTCTACCGCTGAGCTAAAGTGGCATATTGTATCATATTTTCTACGGACAGCAAAATTAGGACTTTTTTTGCAAAAAGTCAAGTCTTTTTCGCAATGATTTATCAGTTTGATTCGTCTTTGCTTTCAATACAGCACATTTATTGCACGTGCGCCCGCTCATAAACACCATTTCGCACAACACCATGAAATTTGAATATCTGCTTTTTAACCTCATTGTTATCGCCGGACCACTTGCTTACAGCTTTGAAAAGACTATCAATTTCCGTCAATATTGGCGTGAAGCCTTTGGAGGTATTTTGGGTTCGTTGGCGGTGTACGTCCTGTGGGATTCTGCGGTAACGAATCGGCATTGGTACTTTAATGCGCCGTATATGCTGGATTTCCGTTTGCTTAAACTTCCCTTAGAGGAATGGTTATTCTTCGTTACCGTTCCCTACGCTTGCTTATTTGTGCGGGAAGTTTTGACATTAGTCGTCAAAAATCAGACCATACGAGGTTTAGAATGGGTTCGTGCGGGAATGTTTGCACTTCTGCCGATAGGTATTTTGGTCTTTCAGTCCGGCAAGGAATACACGGGATTGGTGCTGATTGCTTTTGGCGCTATCGCATTTCTTGACCGCCAACTCCGCACCCACACTCTCTTGCAAACACGCACATATGTCTTTCTCGCCTCGGTGATAGGATTTACCTTTGTTTTCAATATGTATCTGACCGCCCGCCCACTTCTAATTTATGCCGCAAATTATCAACTGGATTTCCGTATTATCACCATTCCCATTGAAGATTTTGGATATGGTCTGACACATATTGCGCTCTGCAATATTCTCTACGAATACCTCAAACTCCGCATGGGGAGCGCCCAACAAGAATAATACCTTGCTGGACGCTCATAATATTTGGGTAATTTATCGCAGTATTTCTGCCAAATTCACCGCTCCGCCCACACGCAGCCATCGTCCCGGCAGAGGCAAGCCATTAAAGTCAGATGCTGCTGCATTCAAAAGATTTGTTGCTTCGGCAAACACTTCAAAACCGCCACCCGCCCAGCCGAGACGTACATCCACAAAGCCCGCATCCTGATTTGCATTTAAACGACGCTCATAGCGAAAACGCCACTGATTGGTTATAGCGCCAAACAGACGCAAATCCAGAATCAATGACGCTTGGTGGCGCAACTGATCCAAAACATAGCGCGATTGCAAACCGGGATCTACCTGAAAAATAGGGTCAATATAGGTGTAACTTGCCGTCAGGCGCTCCAAAATCGGCACGGCATCTCGTGTGATAAGCGAAACATGAACGTCCGCACCATTTGTGACGGCAGATGAAAGATTTTGTGCTTGCCAGCGTCCTGTTGCGTCTGTGGAACTGCGCACATAATCAATCAACTGCACCGCAGAGCGGCGAAAAACAGACGCTTGCACATCTACAATACCTTCGCGCCAGCGTCCACCTAGTTCAAACGTCCATGCACGCTCCGGCTGAACATTGGGGTTGTCCCTTGTTACGCGGTCATTGTAAAAAAGTTCGGTATAGCTTGGTATGCGGAAGGATTGTGCCACCGAACCGCGCAAACACAGGTTTTCCGTCACTTGCCAGCCAATATCTGCTCCCGGAGCCAGATTCCAGCCCCAATCGCTGTTGAAAAGCGCTGTTGCGCCGATTTCCAGCGTCAGGTTTTCGATTGGTTTGATTTGATGCTCCGCAAAAATACTGAAGCGGCTGCGTTGGCGGTTATTCAAATTCGTACTTTCCAACATATCGGCGGCATACTCCGCACCAACGGCTGTTGCGCCAAGTGAGGATTGAAGCGTTGTTTGTGCTTCTATGCTGACGGTATTGGAGGTGTGGAAATTTTGATAAAATGCGGGGTTTTCACGACGCAGAATGAAGTAATCATTATTACGCCGCCATGCCGCCGTGATGCGCACAGGAACACCAACATTGATATTTGCCGTAAGATTAGCAAAAATCGTTTTTGTCTCTTCGTATTGCGTTGGAAAAGTAAGCGCATAGAAGCCATTTCCGCCAAATTTTTTATCGGTGTAATTTAGCGACATATCCAACGAAAAGTTATCCCCCACAAGCAGTTGTGCGCCTCCAGCAACTGTCCAAATATCAAAGTCCGTACCACTCCGCAGCGTGTCGCCGGATGAACGAAAGCTATTCGACCGTCGCCGCATAATAGATGCGCGATTGAGCAGGGTTGTCTTATCATCAATCGCCAGAGGAGCGCCACCAGAGAGCGACATTTCCCATAATCCATTCTCCCCGCCGATTGCCTGAATACGTGCGCTGGGGCGTGTGTGGCGGCGTGTGATGATGTTGATTGCGCCATTGAACGCATTTGGTCCGTACTGGCGTGAACCGGGACCTTTCAGCACTTCGATTCGCTCAATATCGTCTAATGTGAGCGGAATGTTCATGGCATGATGCCCTGTCTGCGGGTCAATCATTTTCACACCGTCAATCATGATGAGTGTCTGCTCGAATGTGCCACCGCGAATACTAATGTCGGCTTGCACTCCAAGCGCCCCGCGCTGTCGCACATCCACGCCCGCCACATTGCGCAAGACTTCTTCTACGCTTCGCGCCTGCGAACGCTCAATATCCATGCGCTGTACAACGATAAGCGTCCTGCGTGGGTTTTTGCCATCGTCCGCAATACGGCTCCCCGTAACGTTGACCTCCTGCGGGAGTGTATATTTTTTTGTTGCGCTGTCTTTGCGTTGTGCGAGTAGGGGAAATTGCCCCAATATAGCATGAATACTTATCCCAAGAACAATAAGACGTGTCATGTTGTTCATAGTAATCCTCAAAAAACTTGTTATGTGGAACAGTTGTAAAAATAAGACTGGTATGGGGAATGCTTGCATCACGGCATTCACTCCAGTTCACGCGGTATTGCACGTTCATCAAGTTCGTCAGTATCAGTATCGGCAGCCTCTTTATCCTCTTCAACACTCGCTTCTGTGGTGTATCCCTCGGCAGAATCATCCACCTGTGCATTTTGCGCACGAAGCAAGGCTATACGCTCATCACGGCGCTCTGTGGCGAGGCTGCGAAGGTTGCTAACTTTATCCAATTCATCAAGAATTTCTGCTCCCAGCAGTGTTTCCATCACATCTTCCATCGTTATCAAGCCTTCGACACCGCCGTACTCATCCACGACGACAAACAAGTGTTCGCGCCGTTCCAAGAAATTTTGCAAGGCACGGTCAAGGTCAATATTTTCAGGGATAAAATAGACTTCACGAGATAAATCACGCAGCCGTAAGGTATTTTGACCATTAAGCAACGACCAAAAAATATCTTTCGTCAGGACGTAACCGACGATAGAATCAAGGGAATCTTCCTCATAAACGGGAAAGCGCGAATATTGGCGCATTTCGGGAAGTTTAATGGCTTCTTCGACCGTGAGATGGCAAGGACAGCTAAAAATCACCGTGCGCGGAGTCATCACGTCGGAAATAAAGACTTCGCCAAAGCGGACAAAGTTTTTGAGGCGCTTGTATTCCCCCGCATCCAACGAGCCTTCATCGTGAGCGGTCTCAAGAATTTCGTCTAATTCTTCCCGGACAATTTCGTCGTCGGTGCGTTCCGGTGGCGCGAAAAGTGCTAAAAAGCCCGCTACAAGGCTTACAATGGGCTTCATCACAAGTAATACCAACGTCAACGACCGTGTTGCGAAGCGTACCAACGATGTGGCATAACGCCTACCCAGC
>JAAFHM010000468.1 GCA_013298375.1 Ignavibacteria bacterium
GTTTGTTTGTCCCAAGGAGCGAGTGAGCGCAAATCAATGACTTCCGCATTAACACCTTCCGAAGCCAGTTTCTCTGCGGCTTGCAGACTCAGATGAATCGCATTGCCATAGGAAATAATCGTCAAATCTGTTCCCGGACGGCGAATTTTTGCTTTGCCAAAGGGAATCATAAAATCATCATCAGGAATAGAACTTGAGGTAGGGCGGTAGTTGTAGAGGAATTTCGGCTCAATATAGACCGTCAATCCTTTCGACCGCAGTGCATGGCGCATAAGTCCAACAGCATCATCAGCAAACGCTGGACAAACCACTCGTGCGCCCGGAAGGTGCGCAAAAAGAGCATCCAGATTTTGCGAGTGATACAAGCCGCCTTGGATATAACCACCGCTTGCAAGGCGAATCACCATGTTCGGCGAGTACTGCCCTTTGGTGCGCCAGTATTCATGCGTACATTCAACGTATGCTTCCATTGCGGGCCAGAAATAATCCGCAAATTCCGCACCTTCGACAACCACGCGAATATCGTCACGATAGCGGCAAAAGCCATTCGCCGTACCAACGATGAAATCTTCCGCAATCGGCGCATTGAAAACACGATCATTACCAAATTCCGTCATCAAGCCCTTGGGAACATTGAAAATACCCTGCTTTTCTTTGGAAGCAACGTCTTGTCCCCAAAGAAATGTATTTGGATTACGGCGGAACTCCGTGCGCATACCGTGATTGATACCCTCGCGGAACGTGATTTGTGGCGCATTGGGGTCGCTGACAAAGGTTTCTGGATGGTTGTAATCCACGAGCGGGTCGGGAATGAGGTAAAGTTCGTTCTCTGCGGGATCGGGTATTGGCAGTGGTTCTACGCGGTCGGCGGCGGCAAAAATATCTTCTTTATTTTGCGCTTCCATTGCCACAAGCTGCTCTTCGGTCATGTAACCTTTTTCTAAAACCGTAGCTCTCATGCGGGCGAGAGGGTCGCGTGTCCACATTTCGGCAATTTCTTCTTTGGTGCGGTAAAGTTCGTGATTGTCGGAGTTGGAGTGTGACAAAAGGCGGTCGCATTCGGCATGAACCATCGCAGCACCTTCGCCGGAAAGCACGTAATCACGGGCTTCTTCGAGCGCGCGGAAGGAAGCGAAGGGGTCGCGTCCGTCGCAGTTGATGATTTTGAAGTTAGAAAAACCTCTGAAATTGTCCGAAACACGCAGGTTTGCGGTCTGTTCGCGGAGCGGCACCGAAATACCAAAGCCGTTGTTTTGAATGACAAAAATCACGGGAAGTTTCTCGCGGCTTGCGCCATTGACTGCCTCGTAGAAATAGCCTTCCGAGCAGGCAGAATCGCCCCCGGAGTAAATCACAAATTCGTCGCCTTTGTATTTTTTGATGGCTCTTGCCGTTCCTGCTGCCATTTGAGAATGATTACCCGTAAGCGCAGAGCGATTCTGAATACCAAGCGGGATTTTGGCAAAGTGGTTGGACATATTCCGCCCGCCGCTCGACACGTCGGCAGCTTTACTCAGACCGTTCATAATAATCTCATCCGGCGTGATTCCGGCAGCCATGCAGGAAAGGAAATCGCGGTAGTACGGATAGAAATAATCTTTGCCCTGACGGAAAATTTTTCCGATGGCAATTTGGATGCCTTCATGTCCGGCGCACGGGGCGTGATACGACCAGCCTTTGGCGAGTTTGAGATAATTCGCGGCTTTCTCGTCCAGCCTACGCCCCAAGTGCATGAGGCGATACCAGTCAATCACGGTTTCCTTATCGAAGCCCTTCGTATCGAAGGTGTAACCCTTGGGATGCTTTGTGGCACCAGTATTTGCGCCATTCGTGGCGGGCGCATGACCATTTGCGCCGTTGGCAGCACTGCCATTTGCGGCTTTGGGGGAGGGTTGATTCGATTTCGCCGCCACAGGTGCAGCTTTTTTCGATGCCATAACAAGACTCCTACGCTAAAAAAACTTGAAGAAAAATAGTATTTATCGGGTGTATTGTCGTATTCATATTCCTGAACATCAGTCACCATCAGCCTTAACACATCAAGCACGTAAATTACAAAATATTCATTAAAATCCTCACGGTATTACGTGTTTTTTGCAACTATTCCGCCGCGAGAATCTTTTTCGCTCTGTATTTTTCCGTTCTTGTTTTTCCGTGAAATCCATGCTACTTTTGATGGATTATCCGGCGGGTACTTTTTGCGACACCCAATCATTTCTTCCGTTTATGACTCTTCAATCACGCTTCCATGCTGGCTTACTGAGCATTTTCCTTGTTTGTGCTTGCCTTGCTGCCGCCGTTTATGACACTACGGCACAAACCGTTCCCATTTCCCCCAAAACCATTCGTGACAGCAAGGGCAAAGATTTCTGGCTAGCATTTCCCCGCAATCATCACCAGATCGGCAGCGCTACTTATCTCGACAACATCTACATCAGCATTGCTTCAGAGCGCCCCACAACTGGACAAATTGAATTCAAGCAAAATGGCAGGGTCAGAGTTGAAAAATTCACGATTGGTGCAAACGGGTTTTACACGTTAGAATTACCGTCGCTAGATTTGGAAATTACCGAAGATAGGGTTGGTCAAAAAAGTTTTCACATCACCGCCAATGAGGAAGTAGCGGTCTATGGGCTGTCGGTTGCCAATACGACCAGCGATGCTTTTCTTGCCTTTCCAACCGATGTTTTGGGAAAAAATTATGTCATTACGTCGTATCCGAGCAACTACTTTTTCCAGAACATTTTTCAAAATGGCATGATTCGGCGCGTCAATGACCCCGATTTTTCAACGATGTCGCAATTTGCCTTGCTTGGTGTGGAAGACAGCACTATCGTCACGGTGTTTCCCACCGAAAGGGTCTGGGGAGCAAGAACCAATGCGACCTTCACCGTCCGGCTGAATCGCGGCGACACCTATCTCGTCTCAAACTACGTCACGGCGACAACAGCGCAGATTGATTACACCGGCTCCAGAGTCGTCTCCTCCAAGCCGCTTGTTGTCTATGCCGGACACGAGAGGGCGGCGATTCCTCTTGGAGTAGCGACTTCTCGTGATTATTTAGTGGAGCAGATGCTTCCTGTGGAGGTATGGGGCAAAAATGCGCTGGTTGTACCGTATCCCACACCCGTCACGGGCAGACCTGACCCGGGTTGTGATAGAGTGCGCGTCGTGGCGGCTTTGAACAATACTATCGTTTCAGTGAATGGCACAACCGTTGCCACACTGCGAGCGGGCGGTTTTTATGAAATGGTGATTTCGACCGATGCCTCTATTGTCACCTCCGAGCCAACGATGGTTTGTGGCTACAAATGCAGTTCTCAAAGCCCTCAAAGCAACTCCCCGTCTGGCTTGGGTGACCCATTTTTGGCGGCTATTCCTCCGGTGGAGCAGTTTTTGACGCGCTATCGCTTTAGCTGTGTGCAAGGGCAACAGGTGGCAGCGACTGGAAGGCTCTTAGAATCGGCGTTTGTCGAGCATTTTCTCACGGTCACCGTCCCGACGGAAAAAACATCAACCCTTATTTTGGATGGAAGATCGGTTGCCGCACAGAATTTTCGCCCTATTCGCCAATCCGGATATTCCACCGCCACTTTGCGTATCGGCGAAGGTATTCACAACGTGAGTGCCGACACGACCTTTGGTATTACCGTTGCGGGCTATGGGCGGGCAAATTCTTACGGTTACATTGGCGGGCAGCGTTTTGAATCGGATATTCGTCCGCCTGAAATTGCCGTCAACCGCACCTGCACGGGGCTTTCGGCAACAGCATTTGATAATTCCTTCAATGATTCACGGATATTTTTCTACGATACGCTGCGCGGTGAACAGCAAAATATTCGCTTTCGCTTTGGCTCACTGCCGCGTCCGGCGGATTCACTCACGTTTCAAGCTGATTTGGTCAACCCTTACAACGATGGTCGTTTGGGTGTTATCATTGTTGACTCGTTGGATTTGCGGACGGCGCAAAGACTCGTTGTTCCGGGTTTTACGGTTCATCCAAACCCGCAAATCCGC
>JAAFHM010000616.1 GCA_013298375.1 Ignavibacteria bacterium
GGAATGCTCAATCAGCAGGGCGAAGCACTTACGCTGAAGTCTGCATGGAATCTCATGCCAGAACGTGTCGCGGTGGCAGATGTCACCTACGACGGCGCTATTACGGCAAGTCTTGATGAAGCTATTGAAGCGCTTCCAAATGCGGAGTATAGCCACGAAGTTGCCGAACTTTTGCGCACGGCTTATACGCCCGGAACACCTGTTGTGAAGGCGTTTGTACAGATTTTGCAAGCGACCTTGGGCGCAAGTGGTATTCTGTTTGTATCGGCGGCAGAACTGCGCAAACGCGGGCTTTTTAAGCAGGTTGTTCAAAAGGAGCTTGAAAATACGGGCTTGACGGCGGAAACTGCCCAGCAAGCATCATCATTCCTTGCCGAGCGCGGCTATCACGGGCAGGCACAGGCTTCGGCGGTAAATCTTTTTCTTCATACGGGCGGAAAACGTCATAAAATCAATGTTGCCGAAGGAAACGATCGCTTTCAAGCGGGCGAGACAATCTTTTCCAAAGCGGAACTTCTTGCGTTGGCGGCAAACGAGCCGGAGCGCTTCAGTCCATCGGTGCTGTTGCGTCCGATTGCCCAAGATGCGATATTTCCGAATGCCGCATACATTGGTGGTCCGGGCGAGATTGCGTATTTGGCGCAAATTCAAGAACTTTATCCAATCTTTGGCGTGGAACAGCCAGCAACACTGGCGCGGCACTCCGCAACGCTGATGGATTCTCGCACGGAGCAGCTTTGTGCTAAACTCAAAGTTGAGCCGTCGTTTTTTATGCGCCGATACGAGGACGTAGAAAAATCCATCATGCAAGAGCAGGAAAACAAGCCCTTGGCGGCGGCACTGGGCGCAGCAAAAGCCGCTATCGAACACGCATTTGCGGGTGTGCAGCCCCACATCGCCGACCTCGACCCAACGCTTGCCCCAAGCGCCGACCGCATGAAAAATCAAGCCTTGCAAGGCGTGAGCGACCTCGAAGCAAAAGTGCGCAAAGCACAAAAACGGCTGGAAGAAACCACTCTCAGCAAAGCCCGCAAAGCCTCATCGTTGCTATATCCCGATGGTGGATTGCAGGAACGCACATTGCCGTATTTGTACTTTGTTGCAAAGGTCGGTTTTGATGCCTTGGCGCGGCAAATGCGGCAGATTGTCGCTGTGGGAAATGCGCAAGAAGGCGCAACGGCACACATTGTCGCTGTGATTGATGCCGAAACCGCCGATAAAGACTCGTCAATATAGTGAAGAAGGTCGAAACATCTTCACGTCCGGCGGCTGAAGAGTGCAAGTACGCTGCCGTCGGACGGGTGCTGCATATGCAACCTTCAGACCATTCTCAATATATCTTCTTTAACTTTCACAAAATTTTTGCAATCTTGTAACACCATGATAAAATTGCTGATAGGCTCGAACAATCCCGACAAAGCACAGGAAATGCAGGATATTCTCCAAGCGGAAAATTTGGCAACAATCCTGTTGCCAAGCGCCGTTCAGGGCTTTCCGGCAGAAATAGCGGAAACGGGTGCGACCTTGGAAGAAAATGCCTACATCAAAGCAGTAACGATATTTGCAGCAACGAATCACACCTGCGTTGCTGATGATTCGGGTTTGGAAGTGGATGCTCTTGGCGGTGCGCCCGGCGTGTACACGGGGCGCTATGCGGGTGAGAATGCCAGTTACGCCGAAAATCGCACAAAACTCCTCTCAGCGCTCAAGGGTGTCCCGCCAGAGCAGCGTACAGCCCGCTTTCGTGCGGTGATTTGCTATCACGATGATTTGCGGATTGCCTTTGCTGAAGGCGTGTGCGAGGGGCGTATTGCGGAATCGGAGCGTGGAGAAGGCGGCTTTGGCTATGATTGTATCTTCATTCCCGACGGATTCGACCAAACGTTTGCTGAGATGGGCGCTGTTGAAAAGCATCGTATCAGTCATCGCGGGCGGGCGCTGCAATGCTTTGCCACCCTCTTTTCTGCTTACCAGAGCGCATAAACAGAAAAAAACTTTGCTGTCCAAAAGGCATTGTGTAGATTGCGGCGCTTTGGTAAAAATAGTATTCTTCCACCCCCTTTCTATCCTTCCATGAATAAATACCTATTCCGTATAGCGCTGCTTTTATGCGCTCTTGTCCTTAGTCTGACGGCGTGTTCAAAAAAAGAAGACCCGCGCTGGTCTGAGGCGGACAAAAAAAGCAAAGAGGCAATTGAAGCGAAAAAAGAAGCACAAAAGTCCGGCGCACTACCAACGCCCGAAGAAGGCGGCTCGTTTAATAAGTTTTTCCCGAAAACCGAATCGGGCTTTGAAATGATTGCCAGCCAAGAAAAGACGGGCTTTGCAGAGTATAAATTGAAAAAAGGCGGCAAGGATTTAGCCATGATTGCCATTTCCGATGTGGCAAATAATCCCCAAGCAGCCGATAAATTCAAGACGGCTACGAAGAAAATTGGCGGCTTCCCGGCGGTTGACCAAGGCAGTACCGCAACGGCAGTGCTTGTCGGCGGGCGCTTTCAAGTAAAAGTGCTTTCCCGCGACGCATCTTTTACCAAGGCAAACCGCGAAGAATGGCTCAATAAGGTCAATTTGGCAGGCTTGGCGGCAATGAAATAATCTGCCACATCACACAATTCATTTCTCTTCTATACTCAAACACTACCAATTACGATGAGCAAACCTATTTTTGAACTTATCAACGAGTTGCCCCAAAGCGGCGCAACGGTTATGTCGCTCCGAGCGCTTGATTACATAGTTCCGGGCGAATGGCAAAATATTACCAATTTTGACAGCATGATTACGCTGGTGACGGGCGAAAGCGATCCCGGAATGGTGCAGCAAATCGGCGAACGCGCTATCACGCTCTACAATGACCCCGCAGAGGGCTATCAACGCGCCGTCTGGCTCTATCAAACCGCCAACAGCATCGGCGGTAAACTTGGTGCGGCGGCATTGGCGAACAAAATCGGCGAAAGCGTTTCCTTCTTGAGTTTTCTTGAG
>JAAFHM010000540.1 GCA_013298375.1 Ignavibacteria bacterium
AAATTTTGTATATTGTGATAAATTTCGTTGTACAATCAATCAGGATAGTACCATGCAAAAAGTCAATAACATACCGACAATGGTTTCATTGCCGAAAAAGCCGCTGACAAACTTGCAAATTGAGTTGCTCAAGTTCTTATCGTTGGAACTCACGGATACAGAGGCAGAAAAAGTGAGCAAACTACTCATTGAGATTTTGCGAGAACGCCTTGACAACGAAATAGACAAAACATGGGTAGAGCGCGGCTACACACAAGCAACAATGGAACAATGGCTGCGTGAGCATCTACGCACACCCTACACGGAGAACGTTTGATGCGTATTGTCATGGATACGAATGTGTTTATTGTTGTGATGGGTAGAAACTCTGAGTATAACCCAATTTTTGATGCTTTTTTACAAGGTCGTTTTACGCTTCTGCTCTCTACCGCCATTGTGCTAGAATACGCAGAAATCCTTGCTTTGCGCCATACTCCACCGACACTATACCTCATCCAAACAATGCTTGAAAATCTGCCGAATATCTCAACTGTTGATATTTGGTATCGCTGGAATCTTATCTACCACGACCCCGACGATAATAAATTTGTTGATTGTGCAGTAGCAGGTCAAGCTGACGCACTGATTACGTCAGATACCCATTTCGACATACTCAAGACACTACCTTTTCCGCCGCTCAACGTGCTTTCCATTCGAGAATTTGCCACGCTTCTCGGCATAGACCTCGCATAAAACCTGCAATCCGAGACTTAAAACTCAACACTTCCCTTCAAAACCCAATCGCATACTGCACCATTGCCGTCCACTCGCCGAAATTCCGACCGCGAGCGGGATTGCCGTAAGCGTAGTTATTGTTGTTCACATTTAGCGAGAGCGTACCGAATTTGCCGCCTTCGCCGATAGAATACGACGCACTGGCTTGTCCGGTAATCTGCCCGTCGGAGGAATTTGTCGTCATACCACTTTGCGTGATTTCTGAGTTCACAATCCCATAACCAAGCGTCAGCGAAGTGGAAAGCGCCCCATCGAAAAAGCTGTATGCGGCTGTTTGTCCGATGTTCAGGATGTTGGTGCGAGCTACACTTTGCGCAATGGCGGAGTAAAAGCCCGTTGTTGCCAGCGACAAACCCGACGGCAACCCCAGTGTCCACGAGAGCATTCCTGTCTGCGTTTGATTGGTATTGGTCTGGCGGGTTATTATGTTCAAATCGTCCACATTGTTGAGCGAATACGAGCCGAAAATACCGCTCACACCGCCGAATGCTTCAAAATTCAGACGTGGCGAAACGGTTAGTGATTGGGAGACATTTTCAATGCGAAGCGTGTCGTTGCGCGGTGTAGAGCGAATACCATAGTTGGAGTATTGCACATCAATTCCGAAAGTCTGCACGGGCTGAATGGATACCGAAGCCGATGCAATCAAGCGTTGGAGCGGTGCGGTGCGATTGGCAATGAGATTATTCACGCGCACACCAAGCGTTCCCCGCACACTCAAACCGCCATTGAATAAACGCAACGATGGCGAAATCGTGCCGTCCAGCACGTCATTTTGCAACTGCGCATAGCCCAAACTCACAAAGCCGGGCCCGACGTACTGACCGCCCAGAGCGACGGAGAAATCTTGCGTCGGGGCAATCGTGAGCGTGGCTTTGGCGGCGGCATCAATTTGGCTGGAAAGGCGTGGTGTGAAAAGAAGTGACGGAATTTCGGGCAGTTGGAACGTGGCGGCGGTCGCAAGCTGCGCTAGGCTTGCAGAGCGAGTATCGGCGGAGAATGCGGATGCGGCTATTTCCGCGTTAAATCGCAGTTTCCCATCGAATGCACCAAACCCGAATGTTGTCGAAATGACGGTGTTTTCCTGCGATTTGACAAGGCGCGAGAAGTCTGTATTGGCGGGCGTTGCCAGCGATGTCGTATCATCGGTAATGCGAATGGCTTGGATATTGAAAAAAAGAACGTTTTCATCACCATAGCCAAGTTTAATGCCCACGACAGGGCGCGAATACGAGGTAAATGCTCCGGCAATAGCCGCGCCGCCACTTGCCACATCGTAAGGAACTGCTTGGTTCGTGCTGCCGTAGATTGCCGACAGGCGAAAATTCCCCGGACGAAGCTCCACACCGCCGCCCAGCATCCGAATATCGCCAAAGGTCAAATCACTGAAGCGCGTGGAAAACCAGCCCGCATGAAGCGTGAGCCAGTTAAAGAACGTCGGCGAAATGCCAATTTGGTTAAACGGCTGACGGAACCCGCTTTGATTTGTGCCGATAAAGGCTTCAAACGGAAAATTGAACTGCTCGAAAAGGCTGATATTTACTCGCGCTATCGCCATAAAATTGCTGGAAGGACGACGTGATTCAATGCCGTCGGCGGTGTAGAAATCGCCCGACAGCGTAACGCCGCCGCTCACCTTGATTGGTAAAGCGACAGCCTTGCTTGTAGAATCAGATTTGGTGCGGGTGGTGTCGGATTGGGCTTGCGCAGAGGCTTCCAGAACAAACACACTTGTATTCGCTAAGGACATCAAACAGAGTATAAAGCAAAAAAATGTAGTGCGAAGCAGCATAGAATCAGATTTGTTCGTAACGTGAGAATTCCGCAAATTTGTAGCAACATTACCTTTATGTACTGTTTTTGTACTTTTACCCGTTCAGAGTATGCTGTTCACAACAACAAACGATGTGCAGTCAAATTTCGCCTCGTGGTGCGCTTCCGCACTTGACGACAGAGAAATTATTGTCATGCAAAGTAGCAACGGTAAGAACCTCGCTCTGCTTGCCGCCGACGAACTGGAATCGCTGCTTGAAACTGTCCATTTATTGCGCTCTCCCACCAATGCTACAAGGCTTCTTACAGCACTGCGCCGAGCAGAGGAAGAAGCCGAGCAGCCACAAACAGTGCAAGAATTACGGTCATCGCTGGGGTTATGAAAACCACCGTTTTTCATCCTGAATTTCGAGAGGATTTGCGCTATTGGGTGGAAACTGACCGCAAAACGGCTCTTCGCATTCTTGATATTGTCGAAGCAATTACGCGAGAACCATTTTCAGGCATCGGGAAGCCCGAACCGCTCAAATATCTTGGCGCGAATACGTGGTCTCGGCGTATTTCTCAAGAACACCGCATCGTGTATCGTGTAAGTAATGACCGCATAGATTTCTTGCAAGCGCGGTATCACTACTGAACCTTAACGCACCACCTGAAGCGGCATTGTCGCTACATTCCTGCCGATATTCACCCGTACAAAATATGCGCCCTGCGCAAGTGCTTCCGTTGCCAAGGTCATTCGCTGAAGACCGCTTGTTTGCTGCTTTGCGTCGTATTTCATCACGCTTGCGCCAAAACTATTAACAATTCCCACTTGCACCAATGATGCCCCTGAAAGCGAGTATTCAAGCGTTGCCGAGCCGTCTGCGGGTTGAGGAAAAATGCGCATGGCGTGTTCTTCGGCGATGCGGACGGAGGTTGTAACCTGTACACCGCCGCTTGAGACAACCTGTCCATTGGGCGTAATAATCGTAATCG